>JBMFPD010000295.1:0-3804 GCA_049969295.1 Anaerolineae bacterium
GTGCGGGCCTTCGTGGTGCCGGAGATCAACATGGGCCAGATCGCCCTGGAAGTGGAACGGTGCGCCGCTGGGCAGGCCCCTGTCTACCTGGTGCCCCACGCCGGAGGGGGCATCCACCGGCCCGAACAGGTCCTCGCGGCCATCCGGCAGGCGGCCGGCCGCGGCGACGGAGGAGAATGAACATGCCCAAGCGGGAATGGATGCGCGCGCTCCTGGACAGCCTGGAATGGGACGAGGCCGAAGTCCCCAAGCCCGAGGAAGAGGGGCACCATCCCCTGGACCGCCTGCTGCGGGTGGACCGCCTCCCGCACATCTGGTGTTCCGGGTGCGGGCTGGGGACGGCCCTGACCTGTTTCGTGAGCGCGCTGGCCAAGTCAGGGCTGGACCTGGACAAGGTGGTGGTGGTCTCGGGGATCGGGTGCACGGGCCGCGTGGCCGGCTACGTGAACGTGGACTCTTTCCACACCACCCACGGCCGGGCCATCCCCTTCGCCACAGGCCTCAAACTGGCCAATCCGGACCTCAAGGTCATCGTCTACTCCGGCGATGGGGACCTGGTGGGCATTGGTGGGAACCACTTCATCCATGCCGCCCGTCGGAACGTGGACCTGACGGTGATCTGCGTCAACAACTTCAACTACGGCATGACCGGGGGCCAGTTGGGTCCCACAACCCCGATCGGGGCCCGCACAAGCACGTCCCCCACAGGCAATTACGAATTCCCCTTCAACCTGCCCCACCTGGCGGCCGGCAGCGGTGCGGTCTACGTGGCCCGCTGGACCACCCTGCACGTGCGGCGGTTGGAGCGCTCCCTGTTGCACGCGCTCCAGAAGCGGGGCTTCAGTTTCGTGGAGATCATCTCCCCCTGCCCCACCCTCTATGGCCGCTGGAACAGGCGGCAGTTCTACGGTGGCCAGAAACCCTCGCCAGAGGAAGCGCAACTCCTGGGTCTGCAGATGCTGCGGTACTTCCGGGAGCACGGGGTCATCCGCCACGGCATTGACCCGAAAGAGGCGGCCATTGAGTTGGGTGGGCCCATCGTGGAGGGCGTCTTCGTGGATGAGGAACGGCCGACCTTCCTGGACCTCGTCCGTGGCGAGGTGCAGAAAGAGCAAGCCGTGGCGGCCTGATGGTGTTGGAGGGGAAGGAAGTGGCCCGTAGAGAGGTGCAGATCAGCGGCTTCGGAGGGCAGGGGATCGTCCTGGCCGGGTACATCCTGGGCAAGGCAGCGGCCATCTACGACGGGATGGAAGCCACCTTCACCCAGAGTTACGGGCCAGAGTCGCGGGGCGGAGCCTGCAGCGCCCAGGTGGTCCTGGCCGACGAGCCCATCCACTATCCCCACCTCATCCGGCCGCAGGTGCTGGTGGCCATGTCGCAGCAGGCCTGCAATACCTACCTGCCAGCCCTCGCCGAGGACGGCATCCTGATCGTGGACGAAGACCTGGTGGAGCCGCCGGAGGTGCCGTCCGCGGTCCAGATCTACCGCGTGCCCGCCACCCGCCTGGCGGAGGAGATGGGCTTCGGCGTGGGCGCCAACATCGTCATGCTGGGCTTCCTGGTGGGGGTGACGGACCTCGTCTCGCTGGACGCGCTGCGGAAGGCGGTGGAGACCTCGGTCCCCAAGGGCACAGCCGAGATGAACCTGCAGGCCTTGGCCAAGGGGCTTGAGGAAGCGCGTCTGGCCAGGGGAGGCTCCCCCGCTCCGCAACCGGAGGAGGGGTAAGGCCATGCCCCCGCGCGTCCTGGTGGTCGGGGGGGGCCTGGCCGGCGCCCGGGCAGCCCTCAGCCTGGCCGGGGCCGGCGTGGAGGTGGTCCTGGCCGAGGGCACGCCGTTCCTCGGCGAAGGCGCGGGAAAAGGAGCCTTCTGGGAGGCCACAACGCCCTTCCTGGAGGTCTGGGCCGACCCTCGGGTGCAGGTGCTCCTTTCCACCGCGCCGAAGGCCTGGGGACGGACCCCCGGAGGGTGGCGTGTCCGTCTGGAGAGCGCGCCCCGCTTTGTGTCTTTGGACCGGTGCACGGCGTGCGGCGAGTGCCTGTCCGTCTGTCCGGTCCAGGCCACGGGGGACGGGAGGCACGCCATCCACCTGGGGCCAGAGGGGGCGTTCCCCACTGCGCCCGTCCTGGAGCGGGAGGGGCGTTCCCCCTGCACGGATGCCTGTCCGGTGGGGATCTCCGCCCAGGGGTACGTGGCCCTCATCGCCCAGGGGCGGTTCCGGGAAGCGGGGGACCTCATCCGCGAGCGGACGCCCTTCCCGGGCGCCCTGGGCCGAGTGTGCCACCACCCCTGCGAAACCGCATGCCGCCGCAGCCAGGCAGATGCCGCCGTCGCCATCCGCGCCCTGAAGCGGTTCGTGGACGATTGGGTCTGGGCCCACGACCCGCCCCCTCAGACCCCCACTGCTGCTCCCACCGGGCCGAAGGTTGCCGTGGTGGGATCCGGCCCGGCCGGGCTCACCGCGGCGGCCTATCTGGCCGAGCGGAACCACCGGGTGACCGTCTTTGAAGCGCTGCCGGTGGCCGGCGGCATGATGGCCGTGGGCATCCCGGCCTACCGCCTGCCGCGGGAGGTGCTGCGCCGGGAGGTCGCCGCCGTGGAACGGTTGGGCGTGGACATCCGCCTGAATACCCGCATCGGGCCTGGCGGGACCCTCTCCCTGGAGGACCTGGCGGCCCAGGGCTATGGAGCCGTCCTCCTGTCCGTCGGCGCATCACGTCCAGCGCGGCTGGGGGTGCCCGGCGAGGACCTGGAGGGCGTGGTGCAGGGGCTGGAGTTCCTGCGGGCCACGGCCCTGGCGCAGGAACTCCCGGGCTCGGAATGGGAGCGGAAGTTGGACGCGCTGCTGCCCCCCTCACCCAATGGAGCCCGCGCTGTGGTGGTCGGAGGCGGCAATGTGGCCATGGACGCCGCCCGGACGCTGCGGAGGCTGGGGGTGGGGGAGGTCACGGTCCTCTACCGCCGCTCCCGGGAGGAAATGCCCGCGGCCCCCGAAGAAGTGGAAGGCGCCGAGGAGGAAGGCGTTGCCTTCCAGTTCCTGGCAGCCCCTGTCCGCTGCCTAGGGGAAGGCGGCCGCGTGGTAGCCGTGGAGTGCATCCGCATGGCCCTCGGCGCACCCGACGCCAGCGGTCGGCGGCGCCCGGTCCCCATCCCGGGGAGCGAGTTCCGGATGCCGGCCGATCTGGTGGTGGCAGCCATCGGCCAGCAGCCCGACCTGGGCCTCCTAGAGGGGACCACGGGCGTGCGGGTGGACCCGGGCGGCCGGGTAGCGGTGGACCCGGCCTCCCTCCAGACCGGGGTGCCAGCGGTCTTCGCCGCGGGCGACGCCGTGGACCAGCCCATGACGGTGGCCCATGCCATAGGATCGGGGCGTCGGGCTGCCGAGGCCATAGAGGCCTTTCTCCAGGGACGGCTGGAGGCGTGGCAAGCGGCGCGCCCGCGCCCGGTCCCTGTGGTGGAACGCCCCTTGCGCCCGGACGAGAGGGCCCCCAGGCCCCGCCATCCGGCGCCTGTGGTGCCCTCTGCGGAGCGCCTGGCGGACTTCCGGGAGGTGGAAGGGGCTCTGGACCTTTCTGCTGCGCAGGAGGAGGCAGCGCGCTGTCTGGCCTGCGGCCCCTGTGCCGAGTGCATGGCCTGTGTCAGGGTCTGCAAGCCCCACGCCATTGACCATGGGATGTCGCGCGAAGTCCGCGAGGTCCTGGTGTCCACTGTCATCTGGGCCAGCACCGACCGCGGCCTGGAACACGCCCCCCGGGAGGCCCTCAGCGGGGTGGTCAAACCCCACGACGGGATGGGTGGGCTGGCCG
>JBMFPD010000296.1:0-3798 GCA_049969295.1 Anaerolineae bacterium
CTATCGGCCCTCGCCGCAGGAGCCAGGAGCAGGAGGCACAGGAGCCCGAGGGCCCACGCGGTGCGCTTCACCCTGTCCGCACCTCCCCTGCTCCCTGCGCTTGGTACCCCAGCCGCTCCCCAGCGGCCAACAGGCGCTCCACCGTCTCTGGCGAGCGCGCCTCGGCGTAGATGCGCAGGACCGGCTCCGTCCCCGACGGCCGGATGAGGAGCCAACTTCCATCCTCCAGGAGGTACTTCACCCCGTCCAGGTCCGAGACCTCCTGCACCCGCTGCCCGTTGAGGGCCACAGGAGCCCCCTCCACCAGCCGCCGCGTCAGCACTGCCTTGGCCACAGGGAAGGTGGGCACATCCCGCCGGTCGTACCACCACCGGCCCACCTCCTCAGCCAGGTCCTCCAGCGCCTCCTCCAGCGAAAGCCTCCTCGCCGCCAGGACCTCCAGCAGGAGGAGGCCCATGAGGATGCCATCCCCCTCGGGGATGTGCCCCAGGATGCTCATCCCGCCCGACTCCTCGCCCCCGATGAGGACCTCCTCCCGCTGCATCCAGGCCCGGATGTGATGGAACCCCACCGCCGTCTCCCGCACCGGGAGGCCGTACTGGGCCGCCAGGACATCTATCCGCCCCGTGGTGGAGAGGGTCTTCACCACGGAGCCCCGCCAGCCCCGGTCCCCCGCCAGGTAGCGGAGGGCCAGGGCGAAGATGCAGTGGGGGTCCACGAAGCGCCCCCGGGCATCCACCGCCCCGATGCGGTCGGCATCGCCGTCCAGAGCCAGGCCCACGTCCCACCCGCCGCCCATCAACCGGGCGCTCATGGCTCCCAGGTTGCGGGCGATGGGCTCGGGGTGCAGGCCGCCGAAGCCAGGGTTCATCTCCCCGTGGAGTTCCTCCACCGGAAGGCCCAGGTTCTTCAGGAGGCCGGCCAGGCACCCCCGCCCCGAGCCGTACATGGGGTCCACCACGGCACGCAGGCCGCTCGCGGCCACCCGCTCCAGATCCACCAGGTGGGCCAGGTGGCCCAGGTAGGCCGGCAGGGGGTCAAAGCGCTGGATGCGCCCCTCCCGCTCCGCCTCCCCGAAGTCGGCAAGGCGCGGGGCACGGCCCTCCGTCTGGTTGCGCCGCAGGATCGCCTCCACCCGCCGGCTTTCCTCGGAGCCCGCCGGGCCACCGCAGGGGAGTTTCAGTTTGAAGCCGTTGTAGCGGGGCGGGTTGTGGCTGGCGGTGATCATCACGCCCGCGGCCGCGCCCAGGTGCCGCACGGCGTGGGAGAGGGCCGGCGTGGGGACGTCGGCCCTGGTGAGGAAGACACGGACGCCGTTCCCAGCAAGGACGCGGGCCACCTCCCTGGCGTAGCGGTCGGAGAGGAAGCGGGTGTCAAAGCCCACCGCCACGGAAGGTTCGGCATCCCCGGCCGTCTCGTGGACCCAGTCGGCCACCGCCTGGGCCACCAGGCGCACGTTGGCAAAGGTGAACTCCTCGCTGATGACAGCCCTCCAGCCATCGGTGCCGAATTGGATCGCCATCGTGCGGACTCTCGCCTCCTATGGCAGTCTGTAGGTCACGCTTGTAGCGTGACCTCTTGTGTTGGTGCCGAATTGGATCGCCATCGTGCGGACTCTCTCCTCCTATGGCAGTCTGTAGGTCACGCTTGTAGCGTGACCTCTTGTGTTGGACTGCTCTTCTCCATCAGCCTCTGGACGTAGAGGTCCGACTGTAGGTCACGCTTGTAGCGTGACCTCTTGTGTTGGTGCCTTTATAGATGCCGCGTCCAGTGATAACCTTGCAGCCCCATGCCGCGAACAGAAGATGCAACTGCAACGGGCAACCTGCAGGGTTGCCGCTCCCCCCAGGCCGTGTTATAATCCCCCAGGTGTTTGGGTCCGCCAGGGGCGGCTCACGACCACAGGTCAGGAGAGACAACCCATGGACGAACCCGCTCCCCGGAAGGGATGCCGCCGAGGGTGCGCTGTCGCCCTGATCGTCGCCCTCGCGCTCCTCATCCTGGCCCTGGCCTGGGCCGTCCCCCGGGATGTACAGGCTGCCCGGGCCCTCCTGCGCCTCCAGAGCACCGTCCGACAGGCCCAAGCCCTCATGCTGCAGGACCCCACAGACCCAGCCGCTCTGAAACAGGCCCTAGACCTCATCCACGCCGCCCGCCAGGACCTAGACATCGTCCAGGAGGCGGCCGGGCCCTTGCTCGCGGCGGCCCCCTACCTGGGCTGGGTGCCTCGTTGGGGCGGCGATCTGACCCAGGCCCCGCATCTCTTGGAAATGGGGCGGCAACTCGTCCACGCCGCGGACGCGCTGGCCCCCCTTGGCGATGCCTTTCTGGACCTTCAGGAGCAGGGCTCCCTCTCGCTGGGCAAACTCCTTCCCCTCCTGGTCACGCACCGGCCCGCCCTGCAGCAGGCAGCAGCATCCGCTGAGGCGGCCCTTGCAGCCCGGGAGACCCTCGCGGAGGAGCGCCTCTCACCGCGCCTCAAAGAGCTCCTGGAGCGGGTGGATCCCTACCTTCCCCTCCTGGAAGAGGCCCTTGCCCTGGCCGAGGCCGCCCCGGACCTCCTGGGGGCCGGGGGCGAACGGCGCTACCTCCTCCTGGCTCAGAACGCCGACGAACTGCGGGCCACCGGCGGCTTCATCAGCGGCGTCGGCCTCCTCACGGTATGGGACGGCCAGGTTGTGGGCCTGACCTTCACCGACAGTTACGCGGTGGACGACCTGAGCAAGCCCCATCCCGCGCCGCCCCCGGCCCTCAGCCGGTACATGCTGGGGGCTGGCATCCTGGTCCTCCGGGACGTGAACTGGTGGCCCGACTTCCCCACGGTAGCCCAGGCCGCCGAAGCCCTCTACGAACTGGACCAGGGGGTCGTCACCGATGGCGTCGTCGCTGCTGACCTGGAAGCCCTGCGGCAAGTCCTGGAGGTGCTAGGGCCGGTCCCCTTGCCCGATTACGGCGAGACGGTGGACGCCGCGGGCCTCGCCTCGCTTCTCAAGACTTACTGGGCAGCCCCCAAGGAAGCACCCGCCCTGGGGGAAAAGCCCTGGCAGGAGTGGTGGCAGCACCGCAAGGACGTCATGGGCGACGTCCTCGGGGCGGTGTTCCTGCGCCTCAGTGCCGGTGAGGTGGACTGGCCCGCCCTCCTGCGCGCCGTCCTGAGAGCACTGGAGGAGAAACACATCCTCCTCTACGTGAACCACCCCCAGGCCCAGGCCATCCTGGCCCGCCGGGGCTGGGATGGGGCCCTCTCGCCCCCCGCCCAGGGCGACTACCTGATGGTGGTGGACACCAACGTCGGCTTCAACAAGGTCAACCCCCGCATCCAGGAGGCCATCACCTACACGGTGCGCCTGGATGGGACCGGCGGAGCCCAGGCCGAACTCACCGTGCGCTACCTGCACGGGGCGACCAAGCCCATCACCACCTGCGTCCAGGAGGCCCGCTACGGCGACTCCTACGACGAGATGCAGGAGCGCTGCTACTGGGACTACCTGCGGGTCCTCGTCCCTCCGGGCACGGAGGTCCTGGTCCACGAAGGGCTGGAGGAAGGGACCTTTGAGGTCCTGCAGGAGGACCGGCGCTACGACACCCTCACCGGGCTCCTCGTCCTCAAGCCGCAGGAAGAGCGCACGGTCCGCTTCGTCTACCGCCTGCCGGCGGGACGGATTGCTCCCGGGGCCTACCGCCTCCTGGTCCAGAAGCAGGCTGGCACCCATGCCCTCCCCTTCACCCTGCAGGTGTACCGCCCCGACGGGACGCCCCTCTGCCCCGAGCCGCTGCGGGCCCGCCTGCGCACGGACC
>JBMFPD010000297.1:0-3783 GCA_049969295.1 Anaerolineae bacterium
GCAGAGGTCTCCTCATCCCCGCGCCTCCTTGCGGTTGCTGGTGCGCCCGAAGCACGCTCACAGTATAATGTATAAAATGTATCCTGTCAAGTCAAGCCCCCTCCTCTGGCACATCGGAGCGAGCACGCGCCTCCTGGCATGCCGCGCGGCAACCCCAAGCTCCTGGTCTCGGTCCCATCCAAAACACGAAATGCAACCGCACCCTCTTCGGCCCAAACTTGACAAAGTCGGCCTTTGCCGTTATACTTGCGTTGTGTCGTTTGTCGACAGTTGAACTGCCTGGAGGATCATCCTGTGGCGACTCGTTCGTCTCCCAACCATACCCTGTTTGAGCCCCTGGCTGTGCTGAACCTGCGGGACCACATTGAGGAGAAACTCCGCGCTGCCATCCTGCGGGGCACCTTCAAGCCCGGCGACCACCTGGTGGAAACCACCATCGCAGAACAACTGGGGGTCAGCCGCGCGCCTGTCCGGGAAGCCCTCTCGGCCCTGGAGCGGGCCGGCCTCGTGGTCTGTGTGCCTCGGAAGGGATATTTCGTCATCGATTTCACCGAGAAGGACATTGAAGAAATCTACAGCCTGAGGCTCCTCCTGGAACTGGGGGCCCTCCGGCGGGCCCTCCCCCGCATCACCGAGGCCGATCTGGAAGAACTCCAGGCCCTGGTGCGCCGGTTGGATGAGTCAGCCCGCCGCATGGAGGCCCCGGAAGAGACCGTCGCCCTGGACCTCTCCTTCCACGGCTACATCTGCAGGCTGGCAGACCACGAGCGGCTGCTCTCCTGCTGGGACAACCTCCGCGCCCAGGCCCAACTCCTGGTGGGGGTCACCACCAAGACCCACTACGACCACCCCGAGGAGCCGGGCAAACTCCACCAGGCCATCCTGAACGCCATCCAAGAACGGGACCTGGCCCGCGCGGAACAGGTCCTCGCCGCTCACATGGAAGATGCGCAGCGACGGGCTATGGACGCCCTGCGAAGGCTCCACATCTCCGAAGGGGTGGAGTGATCCGGGATGCGAATCCTCATCATCAACCCGAACACCTCCCAATCCATGACGGAGAAGATCCGGCAGGTGGCGGAGGCTATCAGGCGGGAAGATTGCCAGGTGACGGTGGTCTGCCCCGAGCACGGCCCCGTGACGCTGGAATCCTCCTACGACGAGGCCTACGCCATCGCGCCCACCATAGACCTGGTGAAGTGGGGGAACCAGGAAGGGTTTGATGCCATCATCCTGGCCTGCTTCTGCGACGTGGGCGTGGAGGCCGCCAAGGAGATCTCCGCCGTCCCTGTCCTCGGCCTGGAGGAAACCACCCTCTCCATCGCCCTTCTCCTGGGCGAGAAGTTCGGCATCATGACCGAAAAGCCCGCCCGCGTGCCCATGAAGGTGCGCCACATCCGACGCCACGGCCTCTTGGAGCGCATGGCTTCGGTCCGCCCGCTGGGCCTCTCGGTGGCAGAACTGGACGCCGACCCCGAGGGCACCAAGGCCAGGGGGCTCGCCCTGGCCCGCAAAATGGTGGAGGAGGACGGGGCCGAGGTCATCATCATGGGGTGCGCGGCCATGGCCGGCTACAGCGAAGACGTGGAGCGGGAACTGGGCGTCCCCGTGCTGGACCCCCTGAAGATCACCCTGAAGGTGGCCGAGGCCCTGGTGGACGCACGCGTGACCCACAGCCGCGTGGGCGTGTACGCCCCACCAGCGCCCAAGGAATTCAAGTAGGAAGGCAAAGCGGTGGAGGCGAACCCGGCCAGGCATGGCCGGCCCTCCCCCAGGACCGACTGTCCGACTCTACACCAGGCGGAGGCTTGAAAGCACAAGATGACACCCTCTCGGACCAAGGAACTCGTCATCCAACGGCACCTGACCAACACCCTGCTCCAGGCACCTGTGCTTCCCCCTATGGCGCGCTCTCCAAAGGACCTGGGGGTGGAGCATCCCACGCGGCCTCTGGAAGCAGACGTGGTGGAGGCGGTCGCCTCGGCCCTCCACGGAGGGCAGACCCATTACGTGGATGTCCCAGGCATGCCCAGGCTGCGGGAACTTCTGGCCGGGTGGCTCCAGAGCATGGGCATCCGCGCTTACACCGCGGACCACGTGCTGGTCACGGCCGGGGTGCAGGAGGCAAGGTTCCTCTCCATCCAGGTCGTGGGGGACCTGATGGGCGGCATCGCCCTGCCAGACGTGGTCCACCCCGGCGTCCTCAAGGCCGCCGGGGTGCGGGGGCTCCGGGTCCACCGCCTCCCCACAGAGGAGGGCCGGGGTTTCCTCCCGACCCTCCCGGGGATCCAGGAAGCTCTGGCGAACGGTGTCCGGCTCCTCTACCTGGAATCCCCTGTACGGCTGACTGGCGCGGCCTTTGATGCCGCCTCCGTGCGGGAGATCGCCCGCCTCCTGGAAGAGCACGACGCGGCGGCCATCTGGGACCAGGGCCTGGCCCCCTGGGCAGAGGAGTGCCCCTTCCTGGCCGCGGAACCGAACATGGGAGAGCGGACGGTGGTGCTGGGGGAGGCCTGGCCCGGTGCAGGCCTGGAGAGCATGCTCCTGGGCTACCTGGCCGCTAGGCCGGAGTGGCTGGAGAAGATGCGGTCGCAGAAGCAGGTCATCTCCATCTGCACCAGCACCCCTTCCCAGTTGGCCGGCATAGAAGTGGCGGGTCGCTACCCGGAGGTCCGCGCCGAACAGTTCGGGGCCATGGCTCGCCTCCGCCAGTGGGCGGTGGAGCAGGCCAGAAACCTCTCCCTGGAGCCCCTCCCTGGAGCGACGGTAAACCTCCTCGCCCTGCGCCTGAGGGAGGACGGGCGTGCGAAGGCCCGCCTCCAGACGAAGGGCCTTGAGGTCGCCTGGGGGGAGGACTTCGGCGCGCCGGGGATCCTCCGCCTGGCCATGACGTCGGAACGCGCCCTCGCCGAGGCTTTCGCGGCCCTGGGCGAGGCCACCACCGTGTGAGGATGTCGCAACCATGACTGCACAGACCCAGAGACGAGGGACGGATCTCCTCTACTCCCTGCTGGCCGAGGCCCGCGGGTACGCTGATGCCATCGTCCTTGGCCGGGGGGACCCCGACTTTGACACGCCGCCGCACATTGTGGAGGCGGCCCGCAGGGCCATGCTGGAGCACGGCAACGACTACACGCCACCGGAAGGCATCCTGCCCCTCCGCCAGGCTATCGCCGAGCGGGTCCAGAAGGTCAACGGCATCGTCGTGGACCCGGAGACGGAAGTCGTGGTGACCAACGGCGGGCAGGAGGCCCTTTTCCTGATGGTCATCTCCGTCATCGGTGAGGGGGACGAACTTCTGGTGCCCGAACCCAACTACAATACCTACAACGATGCCCTACGGTTCGCCCGGGGCGTCAAGGTGGGAGTGCCCACCCTCCCAGAGGAGGATTTCCGCCTCGTGCCCCAGCGCATGCGGGAGGCCGCCACCGAACGGACCCGGGCCATGCTCTTGGTCTCGCCCAACAACCCCACCGGGGCTGTGATCCCCCCGGACGATGTGCGGGAACTGGTGCGCATCGCCGAGGAGAAGGACCTCCTCATCCTGGCTGACGAGATCTACGACCTCTTCCTCTACGATGGCGCCGAACACCTGAGCCCGGCCGCAGTGCCCGGTGGCAGGGAACGTACCCTCACCCTGAACGCCCTCTCCAAAGCCTTCGCCATGACCGGCTGGCGCGCCGGCTGGATCGTGGGGCCTGCAGACCTGATGGCCCAGGTCCGGCAGTGCAAGGCTGCGGTGACGGGGGCGACCTCCGTCGTGGCCCAGTACGCGGCGCTGGC
>JBMFPD010000298.1:0-3775 GCA_049969295.1 Anaerolineae bacterium
CGAGCCCTGTGCTCCTCCCACCCACGCCCACTGCTGGCCTCCCGTCCCCCCTTCCCACGCCCCACCCGGTGTCCTCCGCGCCGTCCCTCACCCTGGTCATCATGCACTCCAACGACGTGCGGGGCTACACGGAACCCTGCGGCTGAAGGCCACCCAAGGGAGGGTTGGCCCGTCGGGCCACCGTGGTGAAGCAGCAGCGGAACGCCGCCAGCGCCTTCCTCCTCTTGGACGCAGGCGACTCCTGGTACGGTGAAGGGGAGATCGGGCAGCGGACCCGGGGCAAGGCTGTGGTGGAGGCCATGAACCTCCTGGGCTACGACGCCATGACCCCAGGGGAACTGGAGTTCCAACTGGGCCCTGAAGACCTCCGGGCCCGCATGGACGAAGCCAGGTTCCCCCTCCTGACAGCCAACGTGGTCTCGGAGGATGGGAGCTGCACGTTCGCCCAGCCCTATATCATCAAGGAGATGGACGGGCACCGGGTGGCCATCCTCGGGCTCGTCACCCTGGAGGCCGACGCCATCGTCCGCGCGACGACGGATGGGGCATTTCACGTGGCCGACCCCATCGCCACGGCCCGGAAATACGTGGAAGACCTCTCCTCCCAGTGCGATGTGATCCTCGTCCTCAGCCACCTGGGGGTGGACCAGGACCAGGTCCTCGCCCGGGAGGTGCCCGGCATTGACCTCATCGTCGGCGGACATTCCCTCAAGGTCCTGCAGCCGGCCCTCCAGGACCCGACCAACGGCACGGTCATCCTGCAGGCGGGGTTCCTGGGCGAGTGGGTGGGCTACGCCAAGGTCCACCTGGACGCGCAGGGCCGGGTGGTGCAGTTTGAGAACGAGGTCATCCTCCTGGGGCCGGAGGTCCCGGACGACTCGGACATGCGGCTTCTCCTGACCTCTTACGTCGGGAAATAGGCCACGCCACCTCAGATTGGGGCACAAGCGGCGCTGTGCCCCCTTACCCCCTCACGTAGATGGGGTTGCTGAGGACCCAGGCCCGCCGCCGCAGCCACCTGCGGCGGTAGACTTCCACGCGGTAGACGCCCGGCCCCTCCACAGGCCAGGCGAGGCGCTTCCCCTGCGCCTGGGCCACTTCCCGCCCATCCCGCAGGAGCCGGATGGCCCCCGGGGCTGGCGTCTCCACCTCCAGCCGCAGCCCTGGCTGGAAGGGCACGGCATCCCCCATGATCCCCACGACATCCCCCGCAGCCCGCGCCGTGAAGCGGAAGCCCCGGGCGTCGGCCAGGAGGTCGTAGGCGACGAAGGCGTGGCCCTGGGCCAGGGCGTCCAACAGGAGGCGACGGTCCGCCTCCAGGTCGCCGGAGAAGGGGGCCGGGAGGAGGACGTGGGTGTTGACGCACCGGAAGACGTAGGCGTAGGGGAAGACCACCCGCGTGAGGGGCCCCAGGCGGTAGGTCTGGGCGTGGGCGTCGGAGGCCCCGATGGCCGGCACGGGGCGCTCCCGCAGGAGTTCGTCCCACAGAGCCAGCGTCTCTGGGAAGGGCCCCTGGATGAACCAACTGGGCCAGAAGACGGAGAGGAGCGCCCGGGGCAGGGAGGTCAGATAGGTCTTGTACTCCGACATGTAGTTCCAGATGCTGATGCCGGTATACCCCTCCACCGGCCAGTCCAGCCAGGGGAAGGCACCGATGCCCACCAGGGGTGCAGGGCGCTCGTAGGGGTGGGCCAGGAAGCCGATGCCTCCCTGCGCCCGGACGGCGTGGATGACTGCCTGCATGCCGTTCCGGGCCAGGGGGGCCACATCCTCCCGGATGCCCAGGGCCAGGTAGTGGCTCCCCTCCGGGTTGCGCCCTTCCTGGTGCACCTCCTCCCCGATGAGGAGGAGCACGTCGCCGAACCACCCCTCCCCCTCGGGGGCGAAGACATTGTGGTCGGTGGGGATGACGAAATCCAGGCCCGCCTGCCGCGCCGCCTCCAGCACGTCTGTCATGGTGCCAGAGCCATCGGAGAGGACCGTGTGCAGGTGGATGTTGCCCACCACCTCGTGCCAGTGGTCGGGAATGGGGGGTGGGGTCAAGGGGCTGCCTCCTGGGGGTCGGACAGGGGCTCGTCCTCCCGCTCGGCCTCGGGGGATGTGAGGGGCTGCAGGTCTTCAGCGCCCTCGGCCGTCACCTTGCGGGCGAAGACCAGAAAGCCGGTGTGGGCCACCATGCGGTCCATGGGGCGCAGGCGGGCCGCCACCGCCTTGTAGGGCCGCAGGAGGATCTCCTCCACCTCGGGGAAGGCGAACCCGTGCAGGTCCAGTTCCAGGAGCAGGCGGGAGACCTGGTTGGCCGTGGGGAGGACACTGCCGAAGAAGCCGCCCTCCTTGAGGGCTGCATGGGCCTGGGGGAGGTACGCCCACGGCGTGCGGACGTCCAAGAAGCACGCGTCCACCCCCGTCTCGTCGAACCCCTCGGCGATGTCCCGCTCCTTCAGGTCCACCCAGTCCAGCAGGCCCAGGCGCTCCAGGTTCCTGCGCGCCAAGTGCAGCACGTCCGGCCGCACCTCGTAGGAGTAGACGCGGCCGTGGGGCCGCACGTAGTAGGCCATGACCAGGGCCAGGGCCCCGCTCCCCGTGCCGGCTTCCACCACCCGCTTCCCCGGGCCGATGTTCATCTTCAGAAGGACGTAACCGATGTCCTTGGGGTACATGATCTGGGTGATCCGCTTGAGCATGCGGACCAGGTCGTCCAGCGAAGGCTCCACCACCAGGAACCGGTGGCCGACAGGGGTGACCACGACCCGGCCGAGGGGCCTGCCGATCAGGTCGTCGTGGCGGATGAACCCCCTGTGGGTGTGCAACGTCTCCCCGGCCTTCAGGCGGACCAAGAACCGCTTGCGGTCTCCGCTCAGGAGGAGGACCAGGTCCCCCTCCCGGGCCACTCCCTGCGGCGCATCGGACATGGATTGGAGCACCCCCTGCAAGGCTTGCATAGGTCCGGATGATTATAGCACAGGGAAGCGATCCCACCAAGGAGCTGATGTCCGGACAAGAGTTCGGACATCGCGGGTCCTGAAGATGAAAGAACCTCCCGATTCTGGTAAAGTACTGGCAAGACCCCAACACAGGAGGGAGGTTACATTGTAGATGCCACTGGGCGGGAGGTGTCCCTGACCGTGGGCGTGGGCCAGAAGGTGGTCTACCACCAGTTGCGGTACAAGGGCCGGGTCGTGGTCAATGTGGCTGGCGTGTGGCGCAAGGGATGTGCAGAGCCGCTGTGGGTCATGTCCGACTTGGCCCCAGAGGAGGCCCTGCGCATCTACGCCGCACGCATGAAGATCGAGGAGACCTTCCGCGACCTCAAGGCCCTCCTCAACCTGGACAAGGTGATGAACAAGAGCCAGCACTACATGGAGCAGATGGTCGCCCTGGTCCTGCTGGCCTACACCATTGGCCTTCTGGTGGGGGAGGCCGTGCGGGATGCCCTTTACGGCGCCCCGCCTGAGCCCAGCAAGGCCCCTTCGGGCGTCGCGGCGCCCGCTCAGACCAGTGCCTGCCGCAAGTGGCACCTCTACTCTGGCCTCTTCATCTTCCTCAAACGGAAGGTCCCGTTGCCCAACAAACGTCTGCGTCAGCTGCTGAACCAGGTCCTCAGCGCGTTCGCGGAACTCGTCCATCCCCCTCCACCCTGGACCCCCCTCCGGGCCCGCGTTGCGCTTCACCGCGCCGCCCCCTGTCCGAACTTAAGTCCGAAGCTCAGACTACACCCACCCGCCCGCGCACTTCCACCTTTCAGTATCCTCTAGCGGATCGTGGTGGGTGAAAC
>JBMFPD010000299.1:0-3730 GCA_049969295.1 Anaerolineae bacterium
CCCAGGGCCCGGGAGGAGTACTTCGCGCACTTCCGCCTGGTGGAGGTGCAGCAGACCTTCTACCAGCCACCTCTGCCGGCCACGGCCCAGCGCTGGCGGGCGGAGGCTCCGCCGGGCTTCGTCTATTGCCTGAAGGCCTGGCAACTCATCACCCACCCCGCCACCTCGCCCACCTACCGCCGCCTGCGGGAGCCTCTCCCGCCAGAAGCCCAAGGGCGCGTGGGCTTCTTCCGTCCCACGCCGGAGGTCCAAGCCGCCTGGGACCGCACGCGGGACATCGCGCGCATCCTGGAAGCACCGGTGGTCGTCTTCCAGTGTCCGGCGAGTTTTGACCCCACCCCCGAGCACGTGGAAGACCTGAGGCGCTTCTTTGAGGGAGTGGACCGCGGCGCCTTCCGCTTCGCCTGGGAGCCCCGGGGGGTGTGGCCTCCGGACCTGGTCCGCAGCCTCTGCCGGGACCTGGACCTCATCCACTGCGTGGACCCCTTCGGGGGCCTGCCGGTCACGTCCGGCATGGCCTACTTCCGCCTGCACGGCATCGGCGGGTACCGCTACCGCTACACCCCGGAGGACTTGCAGCACCTCCTCGCCTGGTGCCAGGAGTACGAGCAGGTCTACGTCCTCTTCAACAACGCCAGCATGTGGGACGATGCGCTGGGCTTCGCCGGCCTCCTCAGGGCTGACTCGTTTTTACAGAAGGGAGGGCCATAACGCTCTTCCCAGCGCAGAGGGCACGCCAGGAGGCGTGCCCTACGGTCTGCTGTGCCAGAGGGCTGTCAAAGTCCTAAGAATGAGCCAGCCCTGCCGGCCTCCTGGGGCAGGGTGGTCCAGCGTATGGCCTTGTGGTATAATGCCCTCGCACACCCCGCGATGACGCGCCCCACGAGGAAGCCCAGCGCGCCGCACGCTTCTGGCGCGGCGCGCCTGCCCGGAGCCAATTCCAGCGGAGGCGAGTCCATGGCACAGGAAGGTTTTGCCTCGTACCTTTCCCCCTTCTCCTGGCGCTACGGCAGCGAGGAGATGCGCCGCATCTGGTCCGAACGCCACAAGCGGGAACTGTGGCGACGTGTGTGGGTCGCCCTGGCCCAGGCCCAGGTCCGCGCCGGCCTGGTGACGGAGGAGCAACTCGCCGAACTGCGCGCCCACCAGGACGAGGTGGACCTGGAAGCCGCCCTGGGCGTAGAGCGTGAGATCGGCCATGACCTGATGGCTGAACTGCGGGTCTACGCGGGCCAGTGCCCCACGGCTGGTGGCGTCCTCCACCTGGGGGCCACCAGCGCCGACATTGAGGACAACGCCGATGTCCTCCGCCTGCGGGAGGCGCTGCGCCTCCTGATCGGGCGGCTGGAGGACCTCCTGCGCGCCCTGGCCGATCGCATTGAGGCCGAAGCCGACACGCCGGCCATGGCCTACACCCACCTCCAGCCGGCCGAGCCCACCACCCTCGGCTATCGCCTGTGCCAGTACGCCCAGGACCTCCTGGAGGCGTTCCTCCGGCTGCGGGAGTTCACGGGCACCCTGCGGGGCAAGGGGTTCAAGGGGGCTGTAGGAACCTACGCTTCCTACGCCGAACTCCTCCAGGGGACGGGCCTCTCCCCTCTGGAGATGGAGCGCCTGGCGATGGAGGCCCTGGGCCTGGAGGCGTTCCCTGTGGCCACTCAGACCTACCCCCGGCTCCAGGATTACCGCGCCCTCGTGCTCCTGGCGGAAGTGGCCGCGGCGCTGCACAAGTTCGCCCTGGACCTGCGCCTTCTGCAATCCCCTGTGCATGGGGAGATGGCGGAACCCTTCGGCCGCCTCCAGGTGGGGTCCAGCGCCATGCCCTTCAAGCGCAACCCGGTCACCGCCGAGGGGCTCTGCTCCCTGGCGCGCTGGGTCTCCAGCCTGCCCCAGGTGGCGTGGGACAACGCCGCGCTCTCTGCCCTGGAGCGCACCCTGGACGACTCGGCGAACCGCCGCGTCATCCTCCCGGAGGCTTGCCTGGCCGCCGACGAACTCCTGCGGCGCGCGGTGCGCCTCGTGCAGGGCCTGCAGGTGGACCGGGACGCGGCCCGGCGGGGGGTAGAGCGCTGGGCTGCCTTCGCCGCCACGGAGCGGGTCCTCATGGCCCTGGCCAGGGCCGGCGGCGACCGCCAGGAAGGCCACGAGGCCATCCGCCGCTGCAGCATGCAGGCCTGGGAGGCCCTGCGCCAGGGGCTCCCCAACCCCCTCCCTGACCTCCTGGCAGAGGATCCCTACATCCGCCAGTTCCTCCCGCCGGAGGAGGTGCGCCGCCTGATGGAGGAAGGCGCGCATCCAGGGCTGGCCGCGGTCCGGAGCCGTGAGTTCGCAGCCCACCTGCGGAAGGTCCTGGCCCAGCCATAACGGATTTCCTGTGGAGGCAACGGAGATGCGACGTCGTGCCCTTCTGAGCGTCTGGGACAAAAGAGGTCTGATGGACTTCGCCCAGGGCCTCGCGGACCTGGGGTGGGAACTGGTTGCGAGCGGCGGCACTGCCCGCGCGCTGCGGGACGCCGGCCTCCCCGTGACCGACGTGGCCCAGGTGACTGGCTTCCCCGAGATGCTGGGCGGCCGCGTCAAGACCCTGCACCCTGCGGTCCATGCCGGGATCCTCGCCCGGCCCGACCCCGCAGATCTGGAGGAACTGGCCGCCCACGGCCTGGCCCCGGTGGACCTGGTGGCGGTGAACCTCTACCCCTTTGAGGCCACGGTGGCCCGGCCGGGCGTCTCCCTGGAGGAGGCCGTGGAGCAGATAGACATCGGCGGCGTGGCCCTGCTGCGGGCCGCGGCCAAGAACTGGGCGCGGGTCGCTGTGGTCTCCCGGCCGGACCAGTACGGGGCGGTCCTCGTGGAACTGCGGGAGCGCGGCGAAGTGGCGGAGGCCACCCGGCGCCGGCTGGCTCTGGAGGCCTTCCGCCTGACCGCGGCGTACGATGCCGCCATCGCTGCCTATCTGGCCGGCCAAGGGTTCGGAGGGGAGGAAGTGTTCCCTGAGCGGCTCCTCCTGGGCGGGCACCTCGCCCAGGTTCTGCGCTATGGGGAGAACCCCCACCAGGCCGCGGCCTACTACACCTGCCGTCCAGGGGCCGGGCCCCTGGGCGGCAGGGTGCTGGGGGGCAAGGCCCTCTCCTACAACAACCTCCTGGACCTGGACGCCGCCTGGCGCGCCGCGAGCAGCGTGGTGGAGCCCGCGGTGGCCATCATCAAGCACACCAACCCCTGCGGCCTGGCCCGGGCCGACACCCTCCTGGAGGCCTACCGCCGTGCCTTGGAGGGGGACCCGGTCTCGGCCTTCGGCAGCGTGGTGGCGGCCAACCGCCCCGTGGACCCCGGGACCGCAGAGGCCATGCTGGACCTCTTCATTGAGGTCCTGGCTGCGCCGTCGTTCGCGCCGGAGGCTGTGGCTCTCTTCCAGGAGCGACGGCCCAACACGCGCCTCGTGGCCATGGAAGGCGCGGAGGCCCCTCCCGTGCCCTGGGAGGTCCGCAGCGTGCGGGGTGGGTTCCTCCTCCAGGAGCCGGACTCCTGCCAGGACGACCTGACGGCCTGGCAGGTGGTTACCGAGCGCACCCCCACGCCGGAGGAGTGGCGGGCTCTGGAGTTCGGCTGGAAGGCTGTGGCCCACGTCAAGAGCAACGCCATTGTCCTCTGCCAGGCCGACGCCCTGGTGGGGGTGGGGGCGGGTCAGATGAGCCGCGTGGACGCGGTGCGGGTGGCCCTGATGAAGGCC
>JBMFPD010000300.1:0-3685 GCA_049969295.1 Anaerolineae bacterium
GGGGAGGGCTGGGGCTGCCCCCTCTCCGTCTCCAGCGGAAGGTAGCGCTCCAGCGGCAGGCCCCTGAGGCCGTTACCGGGTGGCGAAGAGGTGGGGCGGTACCATCAACAGGTACCCCGGCAGGACCATGATGCGGGGGTCCTTGCCCACGAACCGCGCCGCATCCTTGAGGGCCTCGTCAAAGGTCTTGGTGGGGATGATGCCCATGCTGCGGGCGTAGCCCGGCTTGCGGGCCCCAGGCATGTAGATGGCGCTGGTGTGATGGCTGGCGATCTCCCCCATGTACATCATGGAAAAGCCGTGGAAGGGGTGGTAGGCATACCCGTAGCGGTACCGGTAGATGTACTCCTCCCGGCGGGACACCATCTCCTCAAAGGGGATGAGGTCCGCAACCGAGGTGCAGTGCTCTTGGTACAGGGTGTAGATCTCCCGGTAGGAGGGGAACCAGTCGTCGTTGAACCAGCCATCGCACAGGCCCGGGGCGATGACCACACCCCCCTCGCGGAAGGCCCCCAGACAGCGGGAGAGGGTGGCGCCGATGGCCTGCTTCATCAGGACCGGGCTCGTGCCCATCCCTGGCCCATAGTGGAAGGTGCGGGGCAGCCCCACCACCAGGACGTCCACCTTCTCCATGTCCAGGTAGACGTCGGTGCGGCGCTTGGCCAGGGCCCAACTGGCGCGTTCCACCTCTTCCACCGCCCCGGCGTAGACGCCGAGGACCTCCGCATGGGTCCCCACCACCGCGTCCACGATGAACAGTTTCTTGCCGATGCGTTCCTCAATGGTGCGGACGATGGCCTGGAGTTGCCTGCGGAAGAAGGACTCGGTGGTGGCCGGGACGAAGTCGGGGCGGTGCATGGAGGCTGGGGTGTGGTGGCATCGGATGGAGCGCCAGCCGGTCAGGCCCGTGGCCGGCATCTTGGCCCCGCCGCTGTAGCCGCCGTAGGGGTTCCCCTGGGCGTGCCCCAGGAGGATGCACAGGTCCGCCTCGGCGGCCAGGCGGTTGAACTCCACGTGGTCGCCGAACTCATCCTCCCCCAGGTCCACCATCATGTCCGGGTCTTCGCAGTCATGGCAGACCAGCCGCCTCCCCCAGAAGCGGTCCACCACCTCCCGGGGCAGGTACTGGTAGAATTCCTCCCGGGTGTTCTTGCGGTGCAGGCCATTGGCACAGAGGAGGGTGATGTTCTCCTCCTTCACTCCTGCTCGCTCCAGTTCTTCCAGGATCATGGGGATGGCCGTCCGGCGGTGGGTGCGCTCGTGGAAGCCTCCCTTCACCCGGTCGGGGAAGGCGATGACCACCCGGCTCCGGGGGCCCACCAGGTCCCGGATGGGCGGCATGCCCAGGGGGTTGTCCAGGGCCTTGCGGGTGGCCTCCACCGGGTCCACTGGGGGCGGATCGGTGTAGGTCTCGCCGTAGCGGACCACCACGGCGTGGTCCGGCACCTGGATGGGCATCTTGGCGTCGCCGTACTCCACCAGGACTTCCTTCATGCCCTGCCTCCTTCGCCCTCCTGGGGCTGGACCGTCACGCCCAGGAACTCCTCGTAGATGTGGACCAGGGCGCTCGTGTCCTGGGGGCCCAGGCCCTTGGCCCGGCCCATCTCGTTGAGGAGTTGGCAGGCCGGGGTGATGAGGAGCGGGGCCTTCACGGCACGGGCGATCTCCAGGCCCAGGGAGACATCCTTGTAGAGGAGGTCCACGGTGAACCGCGGGTCAAAGTCCCGGGCCAGGATCTTGGGCCCCAGTTCAATGAAGAGGTTGCTCACGGAGGCAGCACCGCTCTGGGCGATGGTCTCGTAGAGGATCTTGGGGTCCATCCCCATCTTGGCGCACAGGGCCATGATCTCCACGGTGATGGAGTTGATGGCGGCGAACATCATGTTGTTGAGGACCTTGACCAGGTCGCCCCAGCCCGAGGGCCCCACGTGGACCACCCGCTTCGCCAGGAGGTCCAGCACGGGGCGGGCCTTCTCCAGGGCCTCGGCATCGCCGCCCACCGGCAGGGTCCACTTGCCGCAGGTCTGCGGCCGGCCCAGGACCGGCGCGTCCAGGTAGCCGACGCCCTTCTCCTTGGCGATGCCGTAGTTGCGCTGGGTGGAGAGGGGGTCCACCGTGCTCAGGTCCACGATGACGTAGCCGGGCCTGGCCCCGGCCAGCAGGCCATCGTGCTCCCGGAGGACCACTTCGGCCACATCCGAGGGGAGGGGCAGGGAGAGGAGCGCGAGGTCCGTCCTTTCGGCCACGGCCCTGGGCGAACCCACCACCACCGCCCCCATCTCGCGAGCCCGCGCCTCGGCGGCCGGGTCAATGTCCCGGGCGACCAGTTCGTGCCCGCCCGCAAGGATGGCCTTGCCGATCTGCGTGCCCATGGTACCGACGCCAACCAGACCGACTTTCATCTTCACCACTCCTTTCCGGGTTGTGTGAGGTCCTGCCTCCCGCCCGTGCGGGGGACGCCCTCCGGGAGCGCTGGCCTCCTCGCGGGGGCTGCACTTCTCCACCGGTGGCGCGGCCCGCGGCGGGGACCGCGCCCATTGTACCACAGGCAAAAGAGGTTTTCAAACTGGGGAAGTTAAGTTGCGGTTGCATCTTGTGTTGGTGAGTCAGGGACGCGGGAAGACCGACCTCTCCCATCCCCCCACCCCCTTCCCTCCCTGCATCGGGGAGGGAAGGGGGTGCCGCCGAAGGCGGCGGGGGTAGGGTGAGGTTCACCTCTCGGCATGGGAGACCACAAGGTCATCAGCCACCAACAAAAGGTGCAACCGAGTTTAATTGCGGGCTGGTTGCGGTTCCACCTCCTGTTGGTGAGTTGAGTGCCCTCTGCGCCGGGAAGAGCGGTGATAGCCTTCCCTCGTAAAAACGAGACAGCCCCGTGACCGGGGGACCGAGAGTTTGACAGGTTCCATCGTGGGCGATATAATTGGGGCTAGAGAGACCGGTGTGGGCGAATAGCTCAGTTGGGATGAGCGCTTCCCTTACAAGGAAGAGGTCACAGGTTCGAGCCCTGTTTCGCCCACCTCGCAGGGGCACGGTTGAAGTGCCCTTTTGTTTTGGCCTGCGATCCCGCAGGATAGGCCCTGGACCACCGCAGGGCTGACTCGTTTTTACGGGGGAAGGCCATAACCCCTCTTCCCGGCGCGGAGGGCACGCCGGGAAGCGTGCCCTGCAGTCCGCCGCACCAGAAGGCTGTCGGAGTTCTATAAAAGGGGGCAGCCCTGGGACCACGCCCTCCACTTTGACAAAACCTCGGAACTTCCGCTATAATTCGTTGGTATCCCTTACATGGAAGCCCCTTCGGGGGGCCCTTGCAGGTGCGCCGTCAGCACCTGTGTCCAACAGAGATGCTCCACCAGGCAACGCAGCCTCGTTCCAGCCCGACATCCCGGACGATCTCGGGGAGCCCTGAAGCCCCCTCAGAGATCAGACGGAGAAAGGGGGTGGTCCAGGCCTGCAGATTCCGCTGAGCCTTCTGAGGTCCCCGGGCACGGGATGGCCTCCCGTGCCAGGTAGGGTACACCGTTCCACCCACGGAAATTGGGAGGAGGAAAGGCATGAAAGCCCTGAAGTCCCTCAGCCTGCTCGTGGTGGTTGCCCTGTTCGCCACCTCCCTGGCGGGGTGCGCGCCGGCGGCCACACCCACGCCGGCCCCGGCCAAGCCGACGGAAGCCCCGCCGACTGCAAC
>JBMFPD010000301.1:0-3675 GCA_049969295.1 Anaerolineae bacterium
CGGCGGGGGTAGGGTGAGGTTCACCTCGCGGCATGGGGCCACAAGGTCATCAGCCACCAACAAAAGGTGCAACCGAGTCCACGCATGGCGGCCCCGGCGTGCCCCGCTACAGACACCTTCCACCGGGGTCACGTATCTGCCCCCGGAGGGGCCTCCTGGTAGAAGCAGAGCAAGGTGCTGCCGTACTTCCGCTGGTCCACCAGGCGGAGGCGGGATAGGCCCGGGTCCTCAAACTCCTTGGGGTGGATCTGCACGACCACCTCGCCGCCTGGCGCGAGGGCACGGCTTTCTTCAATGGCCAGGAGGGCCTGCTTCCAGAGGCCGCGGTACTGGGGTGGCGCAACGTAGATGAGGTCAAAGACCTCCTCGGTACGGGCGAGGTAGCGGAAGGCATCGCCCAGGACGACCCGGGCTCCTTCCTCCAGCCCGGTGCGGCGCAGGTTCTCCCTGAGGACACGGAGAGCCCTGGGGCTGCGGTCCACGAAGACCACGCGGGCCGCGCCCCGGCTCAGGGCCTCTATCCCCACGCTCCCGGTGCCGGCGAACAGGTCCAGCACCCGCGCCCCCTGCACTCTCTCGCCCAGGACCCCGAAGAGGGCCGTCTTGACGCGGTCAGTGATGGGGCGTGTCCCCTCCCCGGGAACGCTCAGGAGGCGCGCCCCCCGGGCCTTCCCGCCGACCACCCTCATGGGGCATGCCCCCTTCTGGCAGCAGGGCTCTGGGGCCTCCCAGTGCGCAGGAAGGCCCACAGGCGGCCCGGCTCCCACAGGCGGTTCCGGGCGACGAACCAGAGGAGGGCCACGAGCCCAGCCAGTTCAAAGAGGACCAGTTTCGGCTCCTCCCGCACGACGGCAGCATAGGCGTCCACGAAGTCGCCGGGTGAGCCCACATGGCGCCAGCGGTGGAACTGGAAGCCGCGGAAAGGCCACAGGAGCGTCTGTGTGAAGCCCCACATGCGGTCCGCCACCAGGTGGCCGGAGAAGGCCAAGGCGTAGGGCAGCCAGCCCCAGGCCCGCCGCGCCAGGAGCAGGGCCCAGGCCAGTCCGTGGAGGAGCAGGGTGTGGGCGAAGAGGAGCGCGGCGCCGGAGTTGGGGAAGACGAAGACGGCCAGGGGCTTGTCCACCAGGTCCGGCAGGACGGAGGCCAGGGCCACCCCCCGGTAGTCGGCCTCCCGGAAGAGGCCCCTGTCCTGGAGCCACTGGAGCACAGCCCAGGTGAGTTCCACGTGTGCAGTTGGGAGCATCTGTCGCACCTCAGACGGAGATGGCCTTCCAGCGGCCGCGGCGGAACCACAGCCAGAGGAGGCCGCTGCGCACCAGCCAGTCCAGGTTGGCCGCGGTCCACACCCCCACAAGGCCCAGGCTCACCGTGGTGGTCAGCAGGTAGGCCAGGGGCAGGCGCACCAGCCACAGGGCGATGGTCGTGATGTAGAGGACGGGGCGCGTATCCCCTGCCCCGCGCAGGGCTCCGGCCAGGACGAAGGAGATGCCCAGGAGCGGCTGACCGATGGCGGAGACCCGGATGGCGATGGTCGCCTGCCGGACGACCTCAGGGTCGTTGGTGAAGGCGGCCGCGAGGGGCCTGGCCCCCAGGAAGAGCAGGGCGCCCATGGCCGCCATCACGAAGGTGTTCAGCCGGCTGGCCAGCAGCGCGCTCTGCTCCGCGCCCTCGGGGCGCTGCGCCCCCAGTTCCTGGCCCACCATCGTGGTGGAGGCCACGGAGAAGCCCCAGCCCGGCATGTAGGAGAGGGACGAGAGGGTGAGGGCCACCTGGTGGCCGGCATACGCGGCGGTGCCCAGCCGGGCCACGAGGGAGGCGAAGAGCAGTTGCGCGAGGCGCAGGGAGAACTGCTCCGCCGCCGTAGGCAGGCCGACTGCCAGCACCCGGAGGAGGTGGTGCCCCACGGGACGCCACAGGAAGCGGGGCAGGAGGCGCACCGCCGCGTTCCGCCGCAGGAGGAGGAGCACCACCACCAAGCCCCCCAGGCCGCGCGCTGTGGCCGCGCCCACGGCGGACCCGGCCACCCCCAGGCGCGGCAGCCCTGCGGCCCCGTTGACCAGGGCATAGGCCACCACCACGTTGACCCCGTTGATGCCCAGCATGACCAGCATGGGGGTGAGGGTGTCGCCCGCGCCCCGCAGCGCGGCGTTCCCCACGAACAGGACCGACATGAGGAGCATGGTCGCGGACACGATCCGCAGGTACGTGGCCCCCGCGGCCACCACGTCCGGGGCCGCCCCCAGCAGCCAGAGAAGAGGCTCCGCCAGAAGCGCCGTGCCCAGGGCGGACATGCCGCCCATCGCCACAGCAAGGAGGATGGACTGGGACCCGACCAGGTCGGCCAGGGGCCGCTCCTCGGCCCCCACGTGGCGCGCCACAATGGCCGTGGTGCCCACAGCCACGGCAGAGAAGAGGACGGAGAAGAGCATCACCACCTGGTCGCCCAGCCCGACCGCGGCCAGGGCTGTCGCCCCCAGGTGCCCCACCAGGTACACGTTGACCAGGCCCACCATCATGTTCAGCAGTTGCTCCACGATGGCTGGCCAGGCCAACCCCAGGGTGCGGGCCAGGAGCCGCTCAGGAGCATGGGGGACGGCACACTCGGGAGGGGCGGCTGCCCGTTCCTGAACAGGCATGGAGACGGCCAGGGGAGGGCCCCCGTCGGCAGGCGCAGGGCTATGGATAGCGCGACCCTTGCTCACGCAGCCACTCCTGAATGCGCTCCTTCAGCCGCGCCGCGCGGAACGCCTGCCACCGGGCCAGTTCTTCGGGGTGCCGGGCCAGGAGGGACCGGAACCGGTCCATCGCCCTGGGGCCGTCCAGCACGCCCTGCAGGGTGCGCTGGACCACCGCGGAGAGGACGGTGGGCACGAACTCCCGGGCATCCTTCAGGTCCTGCTCGGGTGGGAGGGGGATGCGCAGGTACCGAGCGGGGTCCCGGCGGATGCGGAGGGCGAGGAGGACCTCCTCGGAGGCTGGGGAACTCTCCGGGCCCACCTGGGCCGCCTGTTCCCAGGCCTGGGACGAGAGGCCCACCAGCCGGCCCTCCTCCCGGTCAAACCACCAGAGGGCCTCCTCCCGGAAGCCCAGCGCGTTCCACTCCCCCTGTGTCATGGGCTCTCCTCCGCGCCTCCTCCTGCCCCGCGCCCCCTCATGCGGAGGCGTCGGCGAAGATGGTCAGGAGGTCCCGCAGCATCGTGGCTGCCGAGGGCGTGGGGTCCGGCTCCCGGATGATGGCGGTGATGGTGCCGTAGATGTCGGTGTGGTAGACGACGGCCATCTCCTTGTGGCCCAGGCGGGCCAGGGGGTGGTCCAGGGGGAGGTGGCGTGGCCCGACCCGGAGGTCGTAGGAGCCATCGGCGCGGCGGTGCGCCTCCGCCACCAGGCGCACCGTCTGCCCTGCCTCCCGCGCCTCCAGGAGGTCCTCCCGGGTGAGGTGGGTGATCCCCTCCACCTGGACGTCAGCCAACGTGGCCGGCATCCGCAGGACGTGGTTGGCCAGGATCACCAGTTTGTTGGCCGCATCCCACCCCTCCAGGTCCAGGGAGGGGTCGGCTTCCAGCACCCCCTCCCGCCGGGCCACGGCGATGGCCTCCTCGTACGTGGCGCCATCCAGCATCTGCAGGAGGACGTAGTTGGCGGAGAGGTTGGGGCAGGACTCCAGGAGGTGGATGG
>JBMFPD010000302.1:0-3619 GCA_049969295.1 Anaerolineae bacterium
CCCGCATCTGGGAGGGAAGGGGGTGCCGCCGAAGGCGGCGGGGGTAGGGTGAGGTTCACCTCGCGGCATGGGACCACAAGGTCATCAGCCACCCACAAAAGGTGCAACCGAGCCCTGACCTGGGCCGGCTTGACGAACTCCCCGATATCACGTATAATGAAAGCGGCGCCAGGTTAGACGCCTTTCGTTTTTGCCTCCTGGCGCCGGAGTCTCCTGCGTCTCTGGCCCTGAAGTGCACCTTCCAAACCGTGGACCCCGTTGTGAGTCGGCAGCCGTTCGTGTGGGCAACGCCGTTTGCCCCCATGCACCACAAGGAGGTGAAAAGTGATGTGGATCCTGCGGCTCAACATGACCGACCGGACCTGGCGACTGGAGGACGTCCCGGAGGCCTACAAGAACCTGGGCGGCCGTGGACTGACCTCCACCCTCGTGCACGATGAGGTGCCCCCTCTGTGTCACCCCCTGGGCCCCAACAACAAAGTGGTCTTCGCGCCGGGCATCGTCACCGGCACCGCGGCGCCCACCTCGGCCCGGATCTCCGCGGGCGGTAAGAGCCCCCTCACCGGTGGCATCAAGGAGTCCAACGCTGGCACGTCCTGGGCGGCGGATGTGGCCAAGATGCGCCTCAAGGCCATCGTGGTGGAGGGGCAGCCCAAGGAGAAGGGGTGGTGGCTGGCCCACGTGACCTGGGCGGGCGACAAGCCCAAGGTGGAGCTCCTGCCCGCCGACGAGTACGCGGGCAAGGACCTGTATGAAGTCTTCCCCAAACTGTACGAGCGTTTTGGGGACAAGGTGAGCATTGCTGGCTGTGGCCTGGCCGGGGAGTACGGCTATGCCAACGCCGGCGTGGTCTACAACGACATGTCCAAAGAGCCCAGCCGCTACTCCGGCCGCGGGGGCCTGGGCTCCGTCCTGGGCAGCAGGCGTCTCAAGTTCATCGTCGTGGACCCGACCGGCGCGCCCGGGGTGGAACTGGCGGACAAGGCCCTCTTTGATGAGGGGCGCAAGAAGATGATTGACGCGCTCCGCACCCACGACATCACCAAGCCCAAGGGCGGCCTGAACACCTACGGCACGGCGGTCCTCATCAACATCCTGAACGAGGCCGGCGGCCTGCCCACCCGTAACTTCTCCAGCGGCCGCTTTGAGGGCGCGGCCAAGATCGCCGGCGAGGCCATCTTTGAGGGGAACAAGCAGCGCCTGGGCAAGGAACTCTACAACCACGCCTGCAGCCCCGGCTGCATCATCCAGTGCTCCAACACCTGGTACAAGCCGGATGGCTCCCGCCACGTCTCCTGCCAGGAGTACGAGTCGGTGTGGGCCCTGGGCGCCAACTGCGGCATTGATGACCTGGACGTCACCGGCGAACTCATCCGCCTTTGCAACGCCTATGGCCTGGACACCATTGAGACCGGCACCACCCTGGCCGTGGCCATGGAGGCGGGCGTCATCCCCTTCGGCGACGGCAAGGGGGCCATCAACCTGGTCCACGAGATGGGCAAAGGGACGCCCCTGGGCCGCATCCTGGGCGGCGGCACGGCCTTCACCGGCAAGGCCTTCGGGGTGGTGCGTGTGCCCACGGTCAAGGGCCAGAGCATGCCGGCCTACGAGCCGCGGGCCGTCAAGGGCATCGGCATCACCTATGCCACGAGCACCATGGGCGCCGACCACACCGCGGGCTACACCGTCGCCCCGGAGATCCTGAGCGTCGGCGGCAAGGCCGATCCCTTGAGCCCCGAAGGCAAGGCCGCCCTGAGCCGCGGCTTCCAGGCCACCACCGCCTTCATTGACTCCACAGGCCACTGCCTGTTCATCGCCTTCGCCATCCTGGACATCGCCAGCGGCTTTGAAGGCATGATGCAGGAGTGCAACGGCGTCCTGGGCACCAACTGGACGGTGGACGATGCGGCCAAGATCGGGGCCGAGATCCTGCGCAAGGAGCGGGCCTTCAACGAGGCGGCGGGCCTCACCAAGGCCCACGACCGTGTGCCGGAGTTCATGAAGTACGAGCCGCTGCCGCCCCACAACCAGGTCTTTGACGTGCCCGACGAGGCGCTGGACTCGGTCTTCGGCGAACTGTGACCTAGAGGAGGTCTCGGCACAGCGCGGGCAGGGTCGGGGACGGTCCTGCCCGCGCATGCTATCCGGGTCGGACCTCACCTCATCCCCCAACCCCTTTCCCCTCTCCGCACCGGAGAGGGGAAGGGGGCGAGGTCGGGGTTGGCCAACCTCTCCCATCCCCCGGCCCCCTCCTTCCCTGACACGGGGAGGGAAAGGAGGCCGCCGCAGGCAGCGGGGTAGGGAGGAGAAAGGAGGGTGGGCGATGCCCAGGGTGGTGGTGGACGAGCAGGGGCACCTGGTGCTGCCGCAGGACTTCCTGGCGCGGCGGCACATCGCGCCACGGGGCGAGTACTGGCTGGACGAGCGGGACGGCGACCTCATCCTGCATCCGCGCCTGCCAGACGCTCGCAAACTGTACCTGGAGCCGACCACGGAGTGCAACCTCCGCTGCCGGACCTGCATCCGCAACGTCTGGAGCGACCCCGAGGCCCCCATGTCCATGGAGACCTTCTCCCACCTCCTGGAGGGGTTGAAGGGGCTGCCGCAGTTGGAGCGGGTGGTCTTCACCGGCTTCGGCGAACCCCTGGCCCACCCCCGCATCCTGGAGATGATAGAGGCCGTGCGGGCGCTGGGCCTGAACGTCACGGTGGGCACCAACGGCCTCCTCCTGGACCGCGCTGTGGCCAAAGCATTGGTGCGGCTGGGGGTGGACCGGTTGGTGGTCTCGGTGGATGGGGTCCGCCCGGAGACGTACGAGGGGATCCGCGGGGCGGTGTTGGCCCAGGTGCTGGAGAACGTGCGCGGCCTGAACGAGGCCAAGCGCGCCCTGGGCTCCCTCACGCCGGCGTTGGGGTTTGAGTTCGTCGCCCTGCGCAGCAACCTGGCGGAACTGCCGGGCCTGACGGGCCTTGCCTCCCACATGAACGCGGCGCGGGTGCTGGTGAGCAACGTCCTGGCCTACACCGAGGAGATGCGGGGCGAGGTCCTCTACGGCTACGAACCCCAGCCACCCTTCAACGCCGGGGGCTGGCCGGTGAAGGCCGATGCCTGGGTCATGTGGGGGACGCTGGAACTCCCCCGCATGCACTGGGGGGCGGAGCGGCGCTGCCGGTTTGTGCGGGACCGAGCCCTTGTGGTAGGATGGGATGGCGGGGTGTCGCCCTGCTATGCTCTCTCCCACACCTATACTTATTATGCCATAGATGGGAGGCCCAAGCAGGTCAGCCGCTACGTCCTGGGGAACGTGAACCAGCAGCCTCTGGCCGAGATCTGGATGGCGGAGGAGTACGTGCGCTTTCGGTCGGAGGTGCGGGCGTTCCACTTCCCTTCGTGCCCGGACTGCGACCTGCGGGAGGGGTGCGACCTGCGGGAGCGGAACGAGGGATGCTGGGGGTGGAACCCCTCCTGCGCTGACTGCCTGTGGGCGCAGGACATCGTGCGCTGCCCGTGAGGGCTGCCCATCTGTGCTTGACCACAGAGGATTCTGATGATACGGTCTTCTGAGCACCCCTCCCCCAGCCCCCTCCCCGCGTGCGGGGAGGGGGCTGGGGGAGGGGTT
>JBMFPD010000303.1:0-3604 GCA_049969295.1 Anaerolineae bacterium
GGCATACGTCCGCAGGGCCATGTTGGCGCCCGCTTCCGGATGCTTGATGGACACTCCCGGCTGGACCAGTTCGGCTGCCCAGCCCAGGGCGCGGTCGCCCATGCGTACGTTGTAGACAAGCCCCCCGAACATGGGCAGGAGCAGCGGTTCCCCCTCTGCACTGATCAGATAGGGGTTGGCCGGCAGGCCAGGCATGGATGGGTTGGCCACCTCTCCCATGACGGAGATCTTCACCAGTTGGGCGGCGTTTGTGGCGAGCATGGTGCATCCTCCTCGTTTCTACCGGAGGTCCAGAATGTGGGCGATGTTGGCCCCGGGGTCCAGGATGGGCTCTATCTCGCCTTGGGCGCAGACCAGGAGGTCCTGGCATCCTGGACCGTGCCCTCCCACGGGCGAGTCCCCGTGCATGATGAGCCCGATGGTCACGCTGCCAGGGGCATAGCCCCGGCCGTACCGGTGGTCGGCATCCTGCACGGCTACCAGGTCTCCCAGGCGGAGTTGGTCTGCCCCCCATTCAGCCAGAGCCGTCCGATCCCCCGTCATGAGGTCCTGGTCCACGAACTCGGGTGTGAGTTCGGCTCCGCTCCCCAGGATCTCGGGCGGGAGGATGGCGACGACAGGGACCTGGAGCCTCCCCTCTGGGGAGACACGCAGGCCCCAGCGCTCCAGAAGGCGGGGACTGGCCTTCTTCACCTGGATGCTGGGGAAGTCCAGGAGCCGCAGCCCACGGCCGTGGGCCCGGATGAGGATTTCGTCGCCGATGCAGAGGCGCTCCAGGACCTCCGGCGGGAAGTCCACCAGGAGGCGGGCGTGTTCGCCCACGACAACGCCTTCCGCCCCCGCAGCCAGGCCGGTGAGCACGCGGGCTTCGTTCCCCACGCAGGTCAGGTAGTGCAGGGCGTGGTCAACCCCGGAGTCGGGGTGGGCCACGCTGACGCCCGGCTCCACATGGTCGCCGGCCCAGCCGAAGGCCGGGTCTCCGACGCGCACGTTGTAGACCACGCCAGCCATGCCGATGGGCACCTGGGAGATCCCTTCCAGGTCCGGGCGGTAGGGCGGCCGTGGCAACGTGGGCGCGCTCACGAAGGCCGTGACGGCCATGACAACCAGGTCTTCCGCATTGGTGCGTACCATTGCCGTTGCCCTCCCAGCAAGAGGCAAATCGTGCCCTTTCAGATGGCCAACCAGCACCACTCCGGGGTGAGGGGCGTGCGGTTCAGGATAATGCCCTCCTCCTTCCCCACCAGGATGGTGTTGGAGTGGGTATACCCCCATCCTCCTTCGGGGTTGTACAATCCCGGTTCGTTGCTGAGGATCATCCCCTCTTCCAGGATGGTGTCGTCTCCCAGGCTCAGGTAGGGAGGTTGGTGCCCCTCCATGCCGATGCCGTGCGCCGGCCGGTGGCGGATGAAGCGGGCCATCCCCGCATCACGGGCCACCTGGAGGACCTGCGCCGCGATTTCGTTGCAGGCGGCGCCGGCCCTGCAGAGTTCCGCCTGGAGGCGGACCATTTCCGTGTGCACCTGCCACATGCGGCGGTGCAGGTCCGTCATCGGTGCCACCTGCAGGGCACGGTACCCCTCCCCCACGTATCCTCCCAGATGGACGAAGGCGGCGATCTGCACGGCGTCGCCGCGGGCGATCTTGCGGTAGGGGAACTGGTTGGGATGGGGGTAGGCCGTCGCCGCGCCGGCGCGGCAGAAGAAGCGCAGGTCAATGCCCACGCCCACGTGTGGCCTCCCGTCTGGCTGAAGGGCCTGCATGAGAAGGTGTGTCGTGTGGCGCTCCGTCTCCAACCGCACGTCCAGGTCCGTGATCCCTGGCCCGTGCTCCAAGATGAGGCAGCGCGCGTAGGCCAGCATGTAGTCCTCCACGCAGACGGCCTTGCGGATGAGGGCGACCTCCTCCGGCGTCTTGATCTGGCGCATCCGCAGGCAGAGGTCGCCAGTTACCTTGAGCACAGCGTGAGGTAGCACGCGCCTCGCCTGCGCCGCCTTCTGCAGGCCAGGTTCTTCCTCCACCCCCAGGGTCGCCCGCCCGAACCCCCTCGCTGCCAGCCGCTCCAGGACCCATGCCCACAGGTCCTGCCTCGGCCCCGGCTCAAAGACCAGGGTGTTGTACGGGCCGCTGTGGGGGAAGTCAAAGTACCATTCCCGCTCCTCAATCCACCAACTGTCCACAAGGTCCAGGTCCAGGGCGGGATGGAAGAGGACCGGCTTTCCCCTAGCGGGGATGAAGAGCCAGAAGGGACGTTCCGTCGCGGTGAAGAAAAGGCCGGAGAAGTAGGTGATGTTCCGGACGTCCTCCAGGAGGAGGCCATCCAGGCCGCGCTCCTGCAAGGCAGCCTGCAGCCACTCCACGTTGCTCTGGTACCAGGCCTCCGGCAGCCGGAACGGTGGGGAAAGGGCTGCTGTCAGGTCAGGACGTCCTTCGGACGTGGCCATGTTGCCCTCCGGGCGGTCAGTACCGCCAGCCTCTCCAGAAGTCCCGGCCCGTCTCCAGGTACGGCGCGAGGTCAAAGCGGGCACACGCGCGCGCCGCAGCCTCTCGGGCCATCGCCAGGACCTCCTCCTCGTCCACCGATTGCACCTTCCCCTCGCGCAGGAGGACCCGGCCATCCACGACCACCGTGTCCACGTCGTGGCCTGTGGCGTAGAAGGCGAGGAGCCTGGGCACGGCCACAAGGGGCGTGAGGTGAGGCCGGGCCCCGTTGATGAGGATGAAATCGGCCCGCTTCCCCGGTTCCAGGGAGCCGATGTGCGCGTCCAGGCCCAGGGCCCGCGCCGCATCTACCGTGACCATGCGCAGCGCCTTGCCCGGCGGCAGGGCACGCTGGTCACCCAGGCGGCTCCACTGGGCCCACATGGCGCGGGGGACCTCCTTGAGCAGGTCGTAGGAGGTGTAGGGGGCCGTCCCGTCGGTGGCAATGGCCACCACAGCCCCGGCCCGGAGCAGTTCCACGACCGGGCAGGGGCCGTACCAGAGGTTCTCGTGGGTGAAGGGGACCACGGCAATGCCGACCTTCTCCTCCCCGAGCACCTGCACCTCCTGAGGGGCGAGCCCGTTGCAGTGGGCCAGGACGGTGGGGGGCCTGAGGAGCCGACGGACCCGCTCCTCCCCGAAGTGCTCCAGGCCGAAGGCGATGGAGCCCCGGAAGGCGTGGCTGTGGAGGAGGAGGCCATAGCGGTCCGCCAGGTCCCGGGCCTCCTCGGCCCGCTCCACCATGAGCGGCACATGGTCTCCACAGTAAGTGAAGGGGAAGCGGGGGTGGGCGGCCTGACGGCCGAAGAGGTAGGGGATGTGCAGGGCAACCTGGATGCGCCCCTCGGCCGCGCCGTGCCACTGCTGGACCACCTGGATGGAGTTCCGGATGGTGTCCTCGTGGGAGAAGGTCCGGGTGATCGGCCGTTCGCCCTCCCAGACCGTGGCCTGCCAGGGTGTGGGGAGGTGGGCGATGTAGGGATCGGGGGGGCCGACGCCCAGCACCCCTCGGATGCCCACCCGGGCCACCGCCTCCGCCTGCCGTTCGGCGAAGGCGGGGCTGTCCATGCGGGCCGGCGTGGCCCCGACCACCGAGAAGCCGCACGTCACTCCGAAGCGCAGG
>JBMFPD010000304.1:0-3603 GCA_049969295.1 Anaerolineae bacterium
CCATGCCGCGGCCTGCCCTGTTCGGGATGATCCTGCCTGCCGGGAGGGAGCATTGCGTCTCTGGCGCGGTCGGGTTTCGCCCCAAGGGGTCGCCTGGGCCCTCGTCGTCGTGCACGTCCTCTTGGGCGTGTGCTACAGCGTGGTGGTGCCCCCTTGGGAGGCCCACGACGAGTGGGCCCACTACAAATATGCAGAGTACCTGGCCCGCCACTGGCAGCTCCCCCCGCCTGGAGAGCGCCTCACCCGCCTTTACCGCTACGATGAGGCGACGCAGCCCCCCCTGTACTACATCCTGGCCGCCCCGGCCGTGGCCCTGGCCGCCCCCCGCGATGGCCTGGAGCCAACCCCCAACCCCTACGCCGACCTGGGGACCGGAGAAGGCGGTGTGAACTTCGCCGTCCACGACCCGGTGCAGGAAGGTTTCCCCTACCGGGGGACCATTCTGGCCCTGCACCTGGCCCGCCTGATGTCCGTCCTCCTGAGTGCGGTGGGCCTCTGGCCGACGTACCTCCTGGGGCGGTGGCTCTTCCCGAAGAAGCCGGGCGTGGCCCTGGCAGCCCTGGCGGTGCAGGCCTTCAGCCCCCAGTACCTCTTCATCGGCTCCGTGGTCACCAACGACATCCTGGTGACCGTCCTGGCCGCCTGGATCCTCTGCTTTTCGGTGCGGGCCACCCTGGGGCCAGCCTCCTGGCGCACGCTCGTCCTGCTTGGGGTGTGCCTGGGCCTCGCCCTCATCACCAAGTACAACAGCCTGGCCCTCCTCCCCCTGGCGGCCGTGGCCTGGGTCGCCTCCCTGGTGCGGATGCACCGGACAGGCCATCCCCGGCGGGCCTGGGGGCTGGGCCTGGGGACGCTGGGGGCAGCCCTCCTCGTAGCCGGGTGGTGGTTCCGCTACAGCCTGCTGGCCTACGGCCGCCTTGTGACCCGTGACCCTGGGTCCATCCAGATCCTCCTGCACCGGCTGGAGCGGCCGCATACCTTCCTGACCCGCATACACTGGGACCTCCTTCCCGGTGCCCTGCGCTACGCCTTCAACACCTTCTGGGGCTCCTTCGGCTGGGGCAACGTGGGGGCCGACCTGTGGTTCTACACCCTGATGGCCGGAGTCTCGACCCTGGGCCTCCTGGGCCTCCTGGTGTGGCTCCTGTGGCGGGCGACACCGGTCCAGCGGTGGGGGGTGGCGCTTCTCGTCCTGGCTGTGGGCAGCGTCGTCGCCCTGCCAGCCTTCCGGGAGGTCCTCCGGGGGAGCACCCTCCTGCGGGGCCGCTACATCCTGCCAGCCCTTCCCGCGGTGAGCCTCCTCCTCGCGGCCGGGTGGACCGCCCCCTGGCCGCGGCCCGGGCACCGCGCGGTGCCCGCGGTGTTGGGAGGCCTCTTCCTTGTGGTGGGTGCGGCTGCGCCCTGGCTCTGGATCGCCCCGGCCTACCGCCCCCCAGCCCCCATCGCCGAGTCCCAGATCCCTCCGCGGGCAGAACGGGCCGGCCTCCGCTTCGGCGAGGTGGCGGAACTCTTGGCCTACGAGACCTGGCCCGAGAAGACCGCGCCGGGCAAGGCCCTGGCCGTGACCCTCTACTGGCGCGTCCTGGCGCGCAGCGCCCAGAACTACACCCTGGGCGTCCACGTCCTGGGGTGCGGCCTGGAATCGTACGGGGCGCGGAACCTCTATCCCGGCTGGGGCAACTATGCCACCACCATCTGGCAGCCGGGGACCCTCTTCCGGGAGACCTACTGGGTGCGCCTGGAGGAAGGGCGGCCAGCGCCCTGCCTGGGCCGGGTGAGGGTGGCCTTCTTCCTGGACGACGGGAGCCAGGCCCACCTCCCCGTCTCCGACGCGGCCGGCAACCCCCTGGGCGACGCGGCCATCCTGGGCCGCTTCAAGATCGCCGCGCCTGCTTCTCAGGCCGCAGTTCCACCTGCCACCCGGCTGGCCCGCCTCGGTGAGGGGGTGGCCCTCGTGGAGGCCCGCGTCCAGCCGGAGCGGACCCTGGGCTGGCCGCCTCTGGAGGTGGACCTGACCTGGAGCGCCCTGGCCCCTGTGGGCCGGGATTACACCGTCTTCCTGCACCTGCTGGACGAAGAGGGGCACTGGATGGCCGGGGCCGACAGTCCCCCTCGGGGTGGCGAGTACCCCACCGGCCTCTGGGAGGCCGGCGAGGTCCTCACCGAGACGCGCAGGCTGGACCTCACGGGCGTCCCCCCCGGCCGCTACCAGGTGGCCGTGGGGATGTACGCGCCGGAGGACCTGGTCCGCCTCCCCTGTTACGATGGGAGCGGCCAACGCCTGCCCGGAGATTTCGTCCCCCTGGCCCGCGTGGAGGTGCTCCCGGTGCGCTCCCGGCTGTACCTGCCGGCCTTTCGGAACTGGGGCGAGCCGGTCGCGCCCCCAGAGGCCCCCAGGCCGGCCCGCAAGCGGCCCAGGGGGCAGTGAGGCACAACGGTCAAGGAGTTGTGGGCATGGAAGAAGAACTGGACCTCTGGGAGTACCTGAGGGCCATCGTGCGGAGGTGGCCGCTGCTGGTGGCGGGCATCGTCCTGGCCCTGCTCGCTGCCGCCCTGCTGTGGGCCCTGCAGCCGGTTCACTACCGGGCCACGGTCTCCCTCCTGGTCACGGCCCCTCGCTACGAATGGCGGTTTGACTCGGACATCGCGCCCATCGTGGACACCCGCCGGGACTGGCAGGGCGAAGTCATGGCCCTGGCCAAGACCCGGGATGTCCTCGCGGGGGCGCTGGCGCAGGTCCCGTTCCCACCGGGCCAGGAGGTGGAACCGGGCGAACTGGCCGCCCAGGTGGAGACGAGGGCGGGCCCCGCTGGCATGTTCTACCTGACGGTCACCTGGACGGACCCGGAGCGCGCCCGACAACTGGCCAACGCTCTCGCCAAAGAGGTGGTCGCCCGGGCGCGCCTCCTCTACGGCGCGGGCGATGAACTGGTCCTCTTTGAGGCCAGCCTGAAGGCGGCCGAAGCGCGCCTCCAGGAGACCGAAACCGCCCTGCAGGCATTCCAGGCCCAGACGGGCCAGGAACTCCTCCGCAAGGGGTTTGAGGGCCTGGTGGGCTACTCCCCAGACGAGCGGGAACTGGACTTCCTCTCGGACCAACTGGCTGCCCACCGGGTCGCCCTCTCCAACCTGGACTTGCTGGTAGAAGAGAGCCGCCGCGTCCTGGCCGAGGGTGGGTCGCCCGCGGCCTTCCCCTGGCAACTGGCCCAGACCCCTGTCCTGGCCGCCCGGGAACTGGTGACCCGGACGCTCCCCCTGCGCGACCCCCAGGCCGTCCTCCGCCTGCTGGAGGAGGAGCGGGAGGCGGTCGGGGCCGTGGCCCAGAAACTGGAAGAGCAGGTCCTCGCCCTGCAGAGCCAGCAGGCCCAGCGGGCCACGGAGTACAACCGCCTGGTGCGGGAGCGGGACCTGGCGGCGGAGGCCTATTCCACCCTGGCCCGCAAGGTGGACGAACTGCGTGCCCGCCAGATCGCCGAGGCGGGCAACGTGCAGGTCGTCCAGGAAGCAGCCCAGGCCCAGAGGGTGCGGATGGGCCTTCCGACGGCCTTGGGCCTGGGGGCGGTGATGGGCCTCTTCGTGGGGGTGGTGGGGGCTCTGGTCGCG
>JBMFPD010000305.1:0-3569 GCA_049969295.1 Anaerolineae bacterium
CTGAAGGCGGTCCATGTCGGCGAGGTAGGCTCGGGCCTCTGGCGAGTCGGGCGCGTGTTCCAGGGCCTCCAGGAAGTGCTTGCGCGCCCGGGCCAGGTCGCCGGCGTCAAACGCCTGCTTGCCCCAGACCACGGCCTGCTGGGCACGGGCTGCCCGCTCCGCCTCCAGGGTCGCCAGTTCCTCGGCCGCGCCGGGGAAGGAGGGGGCCTGTTCCAGGAGGCGCTGGAGGACCTCCACTGCGGCTCCCAGGCGGCCGGCCTCCCGAAGGGCCTGGGCCTCCTGCCAGAGGCGCTCCTGGGCCCGCTGGGCCTGCCGTCTGAGGAGGGCGGCCACTTCCTCCCGCACTTCCTGCTCTTCGGCAAACCCCTCCAGGAGCAGGTGCTGGTAGAGGTCCAGGGCGCGGTCCACGTCGCCGCGGGCCTCTGCCGCTCGTGCCTTCTGGAAAGCCAGGGCCCGCACCCGGTGTCGGTAACGCTCCTGGCGCGCCCGCTCCAGGAGGTGCCTGGCCTGAGGTTCTTCGGGGCGCGCCCGGCACGCCTCTTCCAGGAGGTGCACCGCCTCGTCCCAGGCCCCTTCGGCCATCTTGCGGGCACCGGCCTCCACCCGGCGCACGAAGCGCAGGTCGTCCTGCCATGCGGCGACGTCGGGCGCGGCGGCCACTGCGCCCTCCAGTTCCTGGAGGGAGGCCCTGAACTCCCCCAGGGCAAACTCCAGCCAGCCGCGGCTGGCCCGCGCCTCAGCCTCCAGCAGAGGCCGAAGGTCCGGCTCCAGATGCTCCCACCAGGAGGCCAGTTCCTGGCGGCCCTTCTCCAGGAGGGAGGCCGCCTGGTCGTAAGCTCCCCGGGCGCGCGCCTCGCGCGCCTGGCGGAGCAGTTGGTGGGCGCGGGCGTGGGCCCAGGCCCATTCCACCTTCTCGTCCCCACGGACCCACGGCTCGCGCATCGCCGGAGCGAGGCAGGCCACAGCCCGGTCGGCATCGCCCCTGCGCAGGGCCTGGAGGCCCTCCTCTACGGCCTCGGGGATCCCGCCCAACCGGTCCAGGACCTCCTGGGCCAGGGCGTTCGTGGGCACCCGTTCGCGGAGGCGTTGGGCGATCTGCAGGGCCTCCTCGTAGCGGTGCCCTTCCAGGGCGGCGCGGATCTCGGCCTCCCACTTGTCGGCCAGGAGCTGCGCGTACCGCTCCTGGATCAGGGTGGAGTCGGGGAAGAAGCGCACGATGGGGCCCACCTGGCCCGGGTCCTCCAACTGGGCCAGGAGACGAGGGACCACATCCCTCTCCACATAGGCGAGGACTTCCCTCACGTCGGAGGAATCCTCCCGTTCCAGGGCCTTCCAGTGCCGCAGGCTTTCCTCGTACTGTCCGGCGGCGAAGGCCTCCGTCGCCCGGAGCAGCGCGTCCTGGGATGGGGCCTCCAGGTCCCCCTGGGCGATGAGGTGGTAGGCCACGTAGTGGAGGAAGGTCGGGAGGTCGTCCGGTGCTTCCCGCCAGGCCAGTTTGTAACTCTGGGCGGCCCTGGCCCACATGCCGGCCTTGGCCTCGGCCTCCCCGCGGGTGCGGTAGGCCAGGACCAGGGTCCTCTGGGCATCCTCTGCCTCCCGGAGCAAGTCCTGGACCGTCTCCTGGTCGCCCACCAGCCCCTGCACCTGGCTCAGGTAGGCGATGGCCTCACGGTAGCGCCGGCGGTCCATCAGGCTCTCTATCAGGCTGAGGATGCCGGCCGGGGGCAGGGGGAGCTGGAGGTGGATCTGCGCGTGGAGGCGCAGTTCCTCCCCCAGGGCCGCGGCGGAGGGGACTTCGCCCCGCAGGATGCGCTCCACCAGGGGGAGGAGGGAGGGGGACAGCGTTTCCCGAGGGTAGTCCAGGGCCAGGAGCTGGGGGTCGCTTCGGACGAAGGCGATGTCTGGGAGAGGGCGGAGGCGGGGCACGGGGCTGCCGGTGAGGAGGTGCAGCATCAGTTCGCCGAACTTGTAGAGGTCCCGCGCCACGCCCTCCGGGCTCAGGGGGCGGGCGGCGTTCCAGTCCACCACCCGCAGTTGGCGGCCGTTCCACAGGAGGTGTTCGGGCTTCAGGTCGTTGTACTCCACGCCTGCTTCGTGGGCGGCGGCCAACACTTCGCAGACCTGGGTACAGAGGTCCAGGGCCTGGGCGAGGTCCCCGGCGAACCCCTGCGCGGTGAGGAGGTCTTCCCCCACGTTGAGGTAGCCCTGGAGGTGCTCCAGGACGAGGCCCACAGTGCGGCCGCGCTCCTCAATGCGGTCCACCAGTTGGACCACGCCGGGGTGGGCGCGGAGGCGCTCCAGGAGGTCCGCCTCGTAGGTGAGGTCCACGGAGGGGCTGGCGGCGAGTTTGAGGGTGTACTGGCGGTGGGCCGAGTCGGTGACCAGGGCCACCGAGGAAAGGAGCCCTTCCCCGATCTCGCGGACGGGTCTGTAGGTGTCTTTCCTGCCGCGCCATTCGTGGTTGGGCACGTTCGGCGGTCCTCCTTAGGCAAGCCCGAGGCGAAAGCCGGGTCCCCCGGCCCATGTGGCCAGGCGGGCAGGCCGTGGGCCTGGCACGCGCCGCAGAGGCAACCCAGGGCTCGCTGGAGCGGAAGCCCGGGGTTGATTTTGCCCAGTGCATCCTAGCACAGGGCCGGGCCGTTGTCAAGTGGCCGGAAGGGCATCCACAGGGCTGACTCATTTATAGAACTCTGACGGCCTTCTGGCGCGGCAGACCGTAGGGCACGCCTCCTGGCGTGCCCTCTGCGCCGGGAAGAGCGGTTATAGCCTTCCCTTTTGTAAACGAGACAGCCCCGGGGCATCCAGCCTGCACCTTCTGTGGACCCGGTGCGGGAAGGCGGGGCCGCGCCCGGACTGCCCGCGGGCGCATCCAGGGAGGAGGTCCTCCCGCATCCGCCTACCGCCATTTGTGGCCCTGGAGGGGGCGCGGGTATAATCCGTCCATCCAGGGCCGGCCCCCGCCCCCTGGGGGCGCGGCCATCCCGGCCCGAGGGAGGAGGCCATGGAGGTCAAACTGATCGCTGTCACCCGCTTTCTGGAGGGGAGCGGAGCCCCCCAGGAACTCCTGGAACACGCTGGCCGGGTCTGCTACCGCTCGGCCAAGCGGGGCGAGCCCGGGCGCTTCCTCCAGAACCGCATCCGCGAAGGCCACGAATCCCTCATTGAGCACGCCAGCCTCACCTTTGAGGTCAGCGGCATCTCCCGGGCCTGCAGCCACCAACTGGTGCGCCACCGTCTGGCCAGTTACAGCCAGGAATCCCAGCGGTACGTGGATATGTCCGACGCGCGGTGGGTGGTGCCGCCCAGCATCGCGGCTTCGCCGGAGGCCATAGCCGTCTGGGAGGGCGCGCTGCAGGACCTGCGGAGCGCGTACCAGGCCCTGCGGCGGCTAGGCATCCCCAAAGAGGATGCCCGCTACCTCCTCCCCAACGCCACCGAGACCCGCATCGTGGTCACCATGAACTTCCGCGAACTGCGGCATGTCTTCCGCCTGCGCATCAGCCCCCAGGCCCAGTGGGAGATCCGGGCGGTGGCCGTGCAGATGCTCCGCCTGGCCTACCAGGTGGCCC
>JBMFPD010000306.1:0-3495 GCA_049969295.1 Anaerolineae bacterium
GGAGAGCGCAAAGAAGGCGGTTAGGGTCGCCAATGAGGTAGGAGACAGGCCCCTCGTATGGAAAGCACAGTCGCAGCTTCAGCGCCTTGAGGCTAAACGGAAGGCGGTGGAGCAACTGCATCATGAGTTGCAAGAGAAGTTGCGCACCCCTTCCCGCTACCGCGAAGCCGTGGGCACGGTCCAGGTCCTAGAGGAACAGTGGCGGATCCAGGGCGTAGAAAGACCTGGTGACTGGCCCCTGGCGGTCGCGTTCTACAGAGACATGGAAACTGCGGAGGAAGCGCTGCGCCGCAGGGACCTGAACAGGGCCTGGGAACCGCTTACACACTGGTGGAGGCGGGTTGAGGAAGTGGAAGGGAAAGAGAAAGCATTGCTGCAAGAACTCGTTCAGTGGTACGAGGATCTCCGACAAAGGAGAAACATCCCACCAGGCCAGGGGAACAAATAGTAATTCAGTGAGGAGGGAACGCGAATTATGAGTGTCTCCTTGCGGTCCGGGCAACTCTTGGAAGGGCTCAACGCCTCTTACGAACTGGTGCAACGCTTGGGAGGCGGCAAGTATGCCGAGGTGTGGAAGGCCCGGGTGAGGGGCCGGAGAGAAGGGAGCAATCTCGCCGAAGGACAGGAGGTGGCCCTGAAGGCCCTGCGACCAGGCCTCCTGGAGGATGAGCGAGACGCCTTCTGGGAAGAAACAGAGGTACTGGCCACGCTGCACCAGTACGAAGAACAGAAGAAAGAACTGCTGGAACAAGATTGCTCCCTCCTGCCTGAGATCCTAGACCTAGACCTGGATCAGGGGTTCTTCGTGCAAACCCTCGCCCAGGGCACGCCTTTGGATGTCCTCTGGCGGGAGAAAGGGGCCTTCCCTGAGCCCGAGGCCCTGCAGATCGCTGCGCAGCTCCTGAAGGTGTTCCAACTCCTGCATGAGGGGCTGGAAAGAAGTTACCTTGACTTCCAACCGCGCAACGTGTTCTGGAACGCTGAGGAGAAGCGCATCCTGGTGATTGACTGGAACCTCCTCTCCCCCAAAGGACACCCCGCCTTTGACCAGGACCTGGAGACAGCAGCCCAGGTGCTCTACCGAATGCTGATGGGGGTTCCCCTGCCGCCACCGGGCGCCCGGCGCTCGCTGGCGGAACCGAGGGACCGCTGGCAGCAACTGACCCTGGGAATGCAGGATATCCTGATCCGGGCCCTCCACCCAGACAGAAGACAACGGTACGAGAGTGCAGAAAAGTTCAGGGAAGCGATAGAAGAGCAGCGGACCGCCTGGCAAAAAGGGCAACAAAACCCCTCTGTCCTCCTTCAGATGGCAGAGATGTTGGTTCTGAAGGACCCCCGAGAAGACCCTCAATCCCCAAGACGAGCTGCCAACTACATCACCATCCTGAAGAGGTCGGATTGGAAGCCGACGTGGGAAGAGGAAAACCGTCTCGTCGCACTGGAGCGAAGGCTCGGACCGTGGTTGGAGCGCAGGGAGTGGCTGTGGAGGGGCATCCGCCTCTTTGAGAGCGCTGGGTATACCGACGCGCAGGAAGAGATGCGAAGGGTCTGGGACGAGGCGCTGTCCCTGGCGGGACACCCCGTCGTTGGACAGCATTATGCGCGTATCGCCCTGGAGGCTGCTCGGTGGGAACAGGCTGCCGAGGCAATTCTGGGGGCGCGGGACACCTACAAGAGTTGGAGCGAAGAGGATAAGGCCCGACTGAAGGAGGCTCTGGAATACCTCGGAGAGGAGAAGTTTGAGAACGCAGAACGCACCCTGCGTTCCCTCCAGATCTGGTATGGTGGTATGGGGGAGAACGGGCTCCAGGCGCTCCTGGTAGAGTGCCAATTGTGGATCAAACTCAGGGAGGCAGAACGCCTGGAGGGAGAGCAGGAGTTCGGAAAGGCGGCCGATAGGCTGGAGGAGGCACAGGACCTTCTGGTCAAATTGCCCTACCGGGAGGTGCTCCAGCACCTCACTGGCGACCAGCAGCCCCGCATCAGAGCGCTGCGCGCGAAGGCCGAAGTCCTCAGACAGTTAGACGAGGAGATAGAGAAACTGCGAGGGCTCTTCAAGGAAAACTGGGGGGAGGGCTTCAAGAGACTTCGGGACGAACTGGGGAAGTGGGCCGGATCCCCTCCGCAGGCGCTGGGGCGCCTGTTGAAGGAGGAGATCGCACGGCAGTTCCAGGGCTTCCAGTGGGTGCAGGCCCGAGCGCTGGCCGCGCTGGCAGCCGACTATGTGGCCCAGAGCCCGGAGCGCGAACAGTTTGTCGCGGTATGGAAGCAGGCGCTCCACCTCACTTCTGCAGAAGAGGCCCTCAGAGCGCGCGACTGGGAAAGTTTCCGCTGCCACGTGGACGCCGCACGCCGCGAGGCACGTGGGGCCCCCTGGCTTCCGCAGTCGGATTCCCTGACAGGGTGGCTCAAGGGATGCTTCAAGAGCGCGGCGGACCGCGGAGATTATCCAGAGGCCAGAGCCCTCTCCAAGGCCCTAGGGGACCGGTGGGACCTGGACGTGACGGACCGGCTGAACGCCCTGGAAGAAGGGTGGACAAAGCAGCGGGAGGAGATCCTGCAGCAACTCAAGGACGCCCTGGCAGAATTGGAGGCCCTCGCCGGCCAACCCCGGGAGGCCGCTTGGGCTCGCAGGGCAAGGGAGGCCCGGGAGGAGGCCCGTCGTGTCCTGGACCAAGCGAGAGGCTTTCAGGGACGGGATGCGGAAGCCGCCAAAGCTTCAGGCCGCATGCGGGAGTGGGAGCAAAACGCAAAAGAGTTGGAGAGAAAGGTGGCTCAAGTGGAAGAGGCCCTGCGCGTCCTGGAGGAGCAGCGCACCGTGTGGCGACAGGAGCTCCTGGCGCGGCTTGGGGACTTGTGGCCTGTGGCAATGGGAGGGGCTCTGCCGGAAGACCTGAGGTCGCTGGAAACGCGGCCTCAGAGTGCAGAAGGCGCGGAGGCACTGCCTTTCGGTGGCATACAGCCTCCGGACAGTGAGCAGGAGCCGACTTCGCAAGGGCAGTGGGAAGCGCCAGCCCGCCCAGAAGCATCCGTGAGAGGCAACGCCCGTGGGAGAGAGTTCCCGCAAACCCTCCGGCTGCTGGCCCTCCAGGAGGCGGCGAACCTCCTCGGGGCTCTTCTGGACATGGAACAGGGCCCAGAGGAGCAGCGCATCCTGGCCCGCTGGCAGGAACGGGTGAAGGGCGAGCGTTCGGACCTGGAGAGGGAACTGGCAGCACCCCTCCAGCCTCCTGAAGCGCTCCCCGAACCCCCTCAGCCGGCACCACCGCCCCCGCGGAGGCCGGGGGCACTGCGGTATGCCCTCGCAGGTGCAGGGGGCATGGGCGTTGTGGCCGCGCTCCTGCTGGCCGGACTGGCCGGCTACCTCCTGGGCGGTGGACGTCTACACCCGGCAGCAGTGTGGCCTCTTACCCCAACCCCCACCCCCACCAAGACGCCTGTGCCGTCGGACACTCCAACGCCCATGCCCCCCACCCCGACCCCTGTTCCAAT
>JBMFPD010000307.1:0-3468 GCA_049969295.1 Anaerolineae bacterium
GGTCAAAGATGGCCCAGCGCAGGGGTACCCGGTAACGTCGTGGGCTCATACCTGCTCCAGAGCCTGTGCCAGGTCGGCGAGGATATCCCGCGGATCCTCCAGGCCTACCGAGAGACGCACAAGCCCGGCCCCGATGCCCACCGCAGCCCGCTCCTCCGGCGTCAGGGCGCGGTGCGACGAGTGGGCCGGGTAGAGGGTCAGGCTGTAGACGTCGCCCAGGCTGGTGGCCGGAAGGACCAGCCTGAGCGCCTCCATGAAGCGGAAAACCGCCTCCTGGTCGGCCCCGGCGATCTCAAAGGAGACCATCCCGCCGAAGCATCCCTCTCGGAAGAGGCACTTGGCCAGGGCATGCTGGGGGTGGTCCTGCAGGCCCGGGTAGAGGACCCGCGCCACCCGCGGGTGCTCCCGCAGCCCCTGCGCCACGGCCAGGGCGTTCGCACAGTGGCGGGCCATGCGCACCGGCAGCGTCTTCAGGCCTCGGAGGGCCAAGTAGGCTGTGTCCGGCGCCAGGTTCGCCCCAAGGACCTTCATCCATTCCCGCGCCCGGGCGATGTGCTCCGCCGAGGCGACCATCACCCCGGCCAGCACGTCCCCGTGCCCGCCCAGGTACTTGGTGGCGCTGTGCACGACAATGTCCACGCCGAGGGCGACCGGCTGCAGGAGGTAGGGGGTGGCGAAGGTGTGGTCCAGCACCACCAAGGCCCCGGCGCGGTGGGCCATCTCCACCAGGGCCGGGACGTCCGCCACCTTGAGGAGGGGGTTGGAGAGGGTCTCAAAGAGGAGGACCTTCGGCCGCGCCTTCTCCAGAGCCCGGCGCACCGCCTCCAGGTCGGCCACGTCCACGAAGCGCGCCTGCACGCCCAGGAGGGGGAGGAAACGGGCCAGGAGCGCGTAGGTCGCGCCGTAGACGTCCTGCGCGGCGACGACCGTCGTGCCAGCCGTACACCCTGCGGCCATGAGGGCGAGGTGGATTGCCGCCATGCCAGAGGCGCAGGCGATGGCGTCCTCCGCGCCCTCCAGCGCGGCCACAGCCCGCTCAAAGGCCCGCACGGTGGGGTTCCCATAGCGGCTGTAGACGTACCCCTCCCGGGTGCCGGCGAAGATGGCGTCTAGGTCGTCCATGTCGTCGTAGGCGTAGGAGACGGCGCGGTACACAGGCGTGGTGACGGGGGTGAAGTCGGGGCGGGGGCCCCGCTCGCCCCCCAGCACAGCGCGGGTGTCAAAGGATGGGGAGTCGTGGTCGTGCATCTTGGGATGCCCTCCAAAACGGTAAGGAAACGGCCGTGGGGCGGCACGGGCCAAAAGCCCTGCCGTGTCTTGAAGTCTGTTAGCGTTCTCCGGCTAGCGCGAGGATCCTTTCCCGAACCTCAGCCGAAACCCAAAGGCCAGTTTCAACAAGCCTGTCCAGACAGGGCGCGACTTGGTCCGTCAGGCCACGACCCTTGGCCTCCAGCAGCACCCTCAGAGTACCCCACACTTCAAGCCCGGCAGATCGGGCAATGCGCCGAGCCAGGGCATCGTCCAGCAGGAGAATCCAACTCGGGTTCTCCGGGGAAGACCTTGTACCGTCCCAAGGCCAGCAGGAACTCCACCCGGGACATGCCGGCCAGTTCTGCCGCCCGGCCTGAGGAGGGGCGCCCCAGTTCGTACAGCTTGACCGCTGCCAGCACACGCATTTCCCGGGCAAACGCCTCCTCGTCGGTCTTCTCCGCCAGCAGCACCTTTTCCGGAATGTCAATCATCACCCGGCGGCTCTTCATCCTTCCACACCTCCTGGAACCCAAAGCGGGCCGAGGGATTCCCACCCTTTGCTCGCTCAATGTCCATTGTACTTCCGATTCCCGCAGGATGCAATACCGCAAGTCCCCCACAGGACCCTGCCTTCAGAAAATGCCAGGACCTCCTTATGCCCTGTCGCTCTTCAACCTGCTCCTGCCACCTGCGGCGCCCCTGGGGGATAGGAGGGGTTGCACCTCACCCCGCTTCCAGGATGCACACCGCGTACGGCGGCAGGGTCACGGGGCCCACAAGCCGGACGCGCTCGCCCCAACCCGCTGTGTCCAGGAGGACCTTCCAGTCCTGGGCCGGCAGGGGCTCGTCAAAGGCCAGGCGCACGGGCCGGGCCGAGAAGTTCAGCAGGACGAGGACCGCCTGCTCCGGCGTCTCCCGCAGGTAGGCCAGCGCCCGGGTCGGCCGGTGCACGAGGGCCCGGTAGGCCCCCCGCTGGAGGGCCGGCGTCGCTTTCCGCAGCCAGATCAAGCGGCGGTAGAAGTTCAGGAGGGAGCCGGGGTCCCCGGTCTGGGTGGCCACGTTGCGCTCCCGGTAGTCCGGCGCAAGGCGGATCCACGGGATGCCCCGGGTGAAACCGGCATGCTCGGAGGCATCCCATTGCATAGGCGTGCGGCACCCATCGCGGCCCTTGTAGAAGGGCCAGAAGCGCCGGCCGGGCGGGTCCTGGATCTCCTCCCGGGGGATGTGGACCTCCCGCATCCCGATCTCCTCGCCGTAATAGAGGAAGGGCGTGCCCCGCAAGGTGAGGAGGAGGGCCGCCGCCACGCGAGCGCGGGCCTCGGTCCAGTCGCCGGCGGCGTAGCGGCTCACGTGGCGCACCTGGTCATGGTTGCTGAGGAAGTAGGTAGGCCACCCCCCGGGCGGGAGGAGGGCCTCCCACCGCCCCACCTCCCGGTGGAAGGCCGGCGCGCTCCACGGGCAGCGGGCGAAGGCGAAGTTGAAGGTCAGGTGCAGTTCGTCTGCTCGCTCCCCCAGGTATGCCGCGGCCGCCTCCGCCGGGCGGTCGCTCCCCACCTCCCCCACCATCATGCGCTGGGGATAGGCATCTACCAGGGCGCGCATCTCCCGGTACAGGGGGTGCAGTTCCGGTTGGTCCTTGTCGTAGAGGTGGCGCTGGCGTCCGTAGCCGTAGGTGACCGCCAGGCGGGCAGGATTGTCCCGGAACTGGGCATCCTTGAAGTAATAGTTGACCACGTCCAGCCGGAAGCCATCCACGCCCCGGTCCAGCCAGAAGCGTAGCACGTCAAAGAGGGCCTGCTTTACTTCAGGGTTGCGCCAGTTGAGGTCCGGCTGCTCCACCAGGAAGGCGTGGTAATAGTACTGTTCCGTGCGGGGGTCCCACTCCCATGCCGGCCCGCCGAAGACCGATTGCCAGTTGTTGGGCGGCTTGCCTGGCCCCCGGCCATCGCGCCAGATGTACCAATCCCGCTTGAGGCTCTGGCGGCTGGAGCGGGACTCCAGGAACCAGGGGTGCAGGTGGGAGGTGTGGTTCAGGACCATGTCCATGATGATCCGGATGCCGCGGGCATGGGCCTTCTCCAGGAGTTCGTCAAAGTCGTCCAGGGTGCCGAAGCGAGGGTCAATGTCAGTGTAGTCGCTCACGTCGTAGCCGAAGTCGTGCTGGGGAGAGGGGTAGATGGGGCACAGCCACACCGCGTCCACCCCCAGGGAGTTGGG
>JBMFPD010000308.1:0-3454 GCA_049969295.1 Anaerolineae bacterium
GGTGAAGGAGCGCGCCGACCAGGGCATGGAAAAAGTCGCCCGCTCAATGTGGTAGACCTCCTCTACATCGTCCAGCGTCATGGGCCGCACCAGGACCGGCCATTCCTCGGGGAAACGGAGTTCCTGTTCCACGGGCAGGGACCTCAGGACGGGTGTTGCAGGTAGATGGGGCTCAGCGTCTCCGGGGGATCGGATTCCCCGGCCTCCAGGCGGCGTCGGGCCAGGTCCACCAGGAACCCCGGCCGGCGGAGGTTCTCCGCGGGCGTCGCCAGGCGTATCCCTTCCCCCAGGGTCTCCCGCAGGAAGGCCACCTCGTCCGGTTCCAGTTCGCCGCAGACGAAGGGGTTCCCCTCCAGGTGGTCCACCCACTCCCGCAGGGTGAGGAGGGAGGGTCCTTCCCGCAGGACGAGGGTGCCGCCCCGCCTCTCATACCGTGCCACGCAGAGCCGCCCCCGGCCGGCCTGGATGACAGCCCAGATGGGCCCCCGCTGGGCCAGATGGGGCCGGGCGAGGACGTCCAAGGTGGGGATGCCCACCAGGGGCAGGCCGTGGCTCAGGGCCAGGCCCTTGGCCACGCTCAACCCGATGCGCAGGCCGGTGTAGGACCCCGGCCCGATGGAGACCGCCACCGCCTCCAGGTCCTCCGGCCGGTGCCCCAGGAGACGCATCAGGCGGTCCAGCCGGGGCATGAGTTCCACGGTGTGGGTCTCGTAGGAGACCCAGACCTCCTCAGCCCAGAGCCGGTGGGCGTCGCCCAGGGCGAGCCCGGCGATGCGGGTGGCCGTGTCAATGCCCAGGATGAGGCCGCTCGCCATGATCCCCCTCCGCCGCCATCTGGGCCTGGAACCAGGCCACCGTCTGGCGCAACCCTTCCTCAAACGAGGTCTGGGGGCAGAAGCCCAGCACCTCCTCCAACCGCTCCACCGCGGCCTGGGAGTGGCGGATGTCGCCGGGGCGCGGTGGCTCGAAGATGGGAGCCACGTCCACCCCCAGGATGTGTTGCAGGTGGGCCAGGAGTTCCAGCAGGGTGTGCCGCCGGCCGCAGGCCACGTTGAGGACCACGCCGCCGGGCGTTTCTCGCTCCAGTGCGGCCAGGTTGGCAGCCACCACGTCGCCCACGTAGGTGAAGTCCCGCGATTGGAGGCCATCTCCGTAGACCACTGGCGGCTCTCCCCGCAGGAGGGCGGTGATGAAGCGCGGGATGACCGCGGCGTACTGGGAGGTAGGGTCCTGGCGCGGCCCGAAGACGTTGAAGTAGCGCAGGGAGACGGTGGGCAGCCCGAAGACCTGGCTGAAGACCTGGCAGTAGTGCTCCCCCAGGAGTTTCGTCACCCCGTAGGGGGAGACGGGCCGCGGCGGCATCTCCTCCCGCTTGGGAAGTTCTGCCGAGTCCCCGTACACGGCCGAACTGGAGGCGTAGACCATCTTGCGCACCCCTGCCTCCCGCGCTGCAAGGAGCACGTTCAGGGTCCCTGTGGCGTTGCTCTGGTGCGTGGTGATGGGGTCCTCTATGGATCGAGGTACGGAGGGAAGGGCCCCCTGGTGCAGCACCCACGTCACCCCTTCCATGGCCCGTCGGACCGTGGCCAGGTCGGCCAGGTCGCCTTCCACCACCTCCACGGCGTGGAGGAAGGGGGCCAGGTTGGCCCGCTTGCCGGTGGAGAAGTTGTCCAGCACCCGGACCCGGCGGCCCTGGCGGACCAGGGCCTCCACCAGGTGCGACCCGATGAACCCCGCACCGCCCGTCACCAGGTAGAGGTCGTCTGCGTGTGGCATGATGTCACCCTCTTGATGTGTCCATCTGGGCATCCCGCACCAGATCAGCGTAGATGCGCTGGCGGTCTTCCTCTGAGTCAAAGGAGAGGAGGACCGTCTCCGTGCGGTCCTTGTCCCGGACCTCCACCCGCAGGCCCAGGCGTGGGCGGACCCCGAAGAGGACCTCTCCCGGGTCCACCCTCTGGATCTGCTGGGGGAGGAAGAAGATGTACCACATCCCCACCTCATGCTCTGGCCAGCGGCCGGGGAAGAAGCGGGACGGGGCCACGTAGGCCATCACCGCGTGCTCCCGCGTCTCAAAGGTGCGGAACCAGGCCGGCACCTCCACCAGGTAGCGCCGCTTCCCCTCCACCTCAAACCAGCCGCTGGCCCGGTGGGCGATCTTGTCGGTGGGGACGAGGGGCGCTGGTGGCATGGCGGGCGGAGGAAGGGCCCCCTCCCGGAAGGCCACGTACCCCGTCAGGCGGCCGAAGAGGGAGAGCACGGCCACCGCCACGGCCAGTGCCGCCGGGAGGACGGCCACCCCGCGTGGCAGACCCAGCCAGCCCCACCAGGCCACTGCCCCCAGCACGAGGAGGAAGCCGACCCAGGCCACCGCCAGGGGGAGGTCCCCCCACCGGTGGCGGTTCAGGTTGTAGGCCAGCCGGAAAAGCCATCCCCTTACGGACATCTCTCCTGCCTATCTGCTTTTTGCACCGCTCCGTTCGGCCTCCAGGCGCTTTCGCGTTTCCACCGCGGCCCGGGCGATGGCCGTGGCCAGTTCCAGCCGCCGCACCCAGACCGCCGGGTCCTGGCTCCGCTGGAGGCGCCAGGCGTCGCGGCCCCCGGCCGCGGCCACCTCGTCGGGGTAGGCGTCGGCCGTCTCAAAGCCCAGGCCGTCGCACTCCCGGTACCCGATGCGGAAGGTCCCGGCGTGGCGGAGGAGGATGGGCCATTCGGCGTCGGTGCCGAAGGTGGCCTCCCGGGAATGGTCCAGGAGGTAGCGCGCCGCCCGCGCCGAGAGGCCCCGCGAGGCGGCGGCGATGTCCCAACCGAGCCCCGTGGCCAGGTTGAAGACGGTATTGGCGAGGGACTCGGTGAGGGTCTGGTCCGGCGGATGGCTGGCGAAGGCCTCGGGCGTCCGCCCCAGCACCAGGAAGTCGTACTCCTGCACCTCACGGAGCACCTGGGCCAGTTCCGCCGGGTACCAGGCGACCCAGTGCAGGGCGCGGTCCAGGTCGCAGAAGTGGATGTGCTCTGCCCCGGCCTCCAGGGCCATCTGCAGCACCTGGCGGCGGGCGTGGCCCATGCGCCCGGGGCCTGACGGCCCGCTGTCCACAGCCACCTGGACGCCGGCATCCCGCAACTGGTCTACGGCTGCGGGCACCGTATCCCGCGCGCACAGGACCACCATGCAGGCGTAACGCTCTGCCAGGAGGGGAAGCCTCCGCTCCGCCACAGGCACCCAGCGGCCTTCCTCGTCGCGGTGGGTGGCGGCCAGCACGACTCTCCGGCGCGCGGCAGAGGCGTCGGGAGACGGTTCCCTCATCCTGGACTCTCCTCTTTCCCTGGCCTGCCAGGGTCCTCGCCCTCCATCCAGCGGAGGTTGGCCCGCTGGCGCTCCAGGTAGCGGGCCATGTCCTCCCGTCCCTGGTCCACCGGGTACCGCTCCTCGGCCTTGCGCATGTTCCCCCGGAGG
>JBMFPD010000309.1:0-3446 GCA_049969295.1 Anaerolineae bacterium
GCTCCTGGCGGCCTGCGAGTACTTGGAGTACCTCTCGGCCTTTGTGGTGGGCCGCCGCTTCCAGACCCTTTCGGACTCCCTCTACACCCTGGCAGGCGCGTTCTCAGCCTTCCGCCGGGAGGCTCTGCTGGAGACGTTCCTCTACTCCAAGCGGACGGTGAGCGAGGATACGGACCTCACCTTTGCCCTCCGGGAGCGGGTGGGGGGCCGGTGGAAGGTGGTCTGCGTTCCGGAGGCCGTTGCCTATGTGGAACCGACCTCTTCCCTGACCGCGCTGCATGCCCAGCGCACCCGCTGGCAGCGCGGGGAGCTGGAGGTCTCCAGCCTCTACCCTCGCCTGAGCCAGCGCGCTCCCTGGAAGGTCCGAGGGTTTGCCGGGGCAAGGGTCCTCCTTGTGGACCACACCCTGGCCTTCCCCCGGCTGGCGTGGACTTTCCTCTTCCCGGCCCTGGGCTGGTTCGGAGGGTACCCCTGGTCCCTCATCGCCTGGGCTTTCGTCATGCTCTACCTCTTCTACGCTCTGGTGGAGATGGCCTGGACCGCCGTCTGCTACCTCCTGGGGGACAGGGCCACGCGGCAGCGGGTCCAGGGCTGCGCCTGGGCCACGCTGGCCATGCCCCTCTACCGCTTTGCGGTCTTCTGGTTCCGCATGGATGGGTTCTTGCGGGCGCTGGCCGAGCCGCCCACCTGGCGGGTGCGGGCACCGTGGCTCCAGGCCCGGGAGTCGGCGGCACGTGGGGCCAAGCGAGTCCGGGAGATGGCTTTGGGGGCCTGGGCTGCCCTCGCCCAACGCTCCCTGGCAGAGAACTGGCCCCAGAAGGTGCAGGCGGCCCTCGGCCGTGTGTCGTCCGCGGTGCGCCTTCTCCTCCCCAGGTCCGGCTCCTAGGAAACTTGACATAGTGTGGAAGTTCCGCTACAATAGAGGTGAGCGTCGTTCAGGTTCTTCCCGTCAGGCGCGTGGATGTCGGTCCCCGGGATGGCACGGATTTTGCTCCTGTCACATGGGTGTGGAGCAGGGGAGCCCAGTGCACCAACCTGACGAGGTGGCTTCCGCAGCCAGGGAGGTCAAAGATGCGGACAAGATGGCTTTTCAGGTTCCTTGCAGTCCTGGTGGTGGTCCTGCTCCTCCTGCCAGCCGCCTCGGCGGGCGCGGCGGGGGGCAGTTACCGCTACTTCCCGGAGACCGGACGCACGGTGGGCGGCGAGTTCCTCACCTTCTTTGACCGCTACGGCGGGGTGGCCATCTTCGGTTACCCCATCACCAACGAGTTCCTGGAAGGGGGGACCACGGTCCAGTACTTCCAGCGGGCGCGCTTCGAGTGGCACCCGGAAAACCCGCCGCCCTACCAGGTCCAGTTGGGCCTGTTGGGGTCCCTCATCCATCCGCCCGACCCCCCCGTGGCCAACTGGACCGACCCCCGCCGCAGCGACCAGCAGTACTTCCCGGAGACGGGCCATGCCGTGAGCGGGGCGTTCCTCCACTTCTACCGCAACCACGGCGGGCTGACGGTCTTCGGTTACCCCATCACCGAAGCCTACAAGGTGGAAGGGAACATCACCATCCAGTACTTCCAGCGGGCTCGGATGGAGATGTACCCTGGCGATAGCCGCGTCTACCTAGGGAACCTGGGGGAGGAATGGCTCTACCGCAGGCCCAAGTGGACGGAGACACCCCCCGCGCCCCAACCGCCGGTGCGCTCCCGCTTCTTCCCGGAGACCGGCTACGTGGTCACCGACGAGTTCCTGACCTTCTGGGAGACGCGGGGCGGGCTGGACATCTTCGGCTACCCCATCTCCGACCGGTTTGTGCAGGGCGGCCTCACCGTTCAGTACTTCCAGCGGGCGCGGTTTGAACTCCACCCAGAGCAGCCAGAGCCCTACCGCGTGCAACTGGGCCTCCTGGGATCGGAACTGTACGGCCCGCCCGATCCCCCTGTGCCCAACTGGACCACCCCCTGGAACCCCTACGTCCGCTACTTCCCCATGACCGGGCACATCGTGAGTTACGCCTTCCTGGACTTCTTCAACCGCCACGGTGGGGTGGACATCTTCGGCTATCCCCTTACCGAGGCCAAGTACGAGGCAGGCACGGGGAGGCTCATCCAGTGGTTCCAGCGGGCCAAGATGGAATGGCACCCGGAGAACCCTCCGGCCTACCGCGTGCAACTGGCCCTTCTGGGGCAGATGGCCTACGCGGCTGATGGCCTGGGGCGTTGGGAGCCCATCCGGGGCTTCGGCAAGGTCTGGCGCGAGAACCCCTCCGTCCGGGATGGCCTGGGGTACGCCACGGCCCAGCAGAAAGTGGTCTGGATGGCCGAAGAGCCCTTTGAACTGGGCCACATGCTCTGGCGGGAGGATACCCGCACCATCTACGTCCTGAAGCGGGATGGGACCTGGAAGGCCTACGACGACACCTGGCAGGAAGGGCGGGACATCGTGAAGTGGGGATATGTGCCTCCGGCGGGCCGGGTGGAGCCCATCCGCGGTTTCGGCAAGGTGTGGCGGGCCTACCTGGGCGGCCCTTCGGGGCAGTTGGGTTGGGCCACGGAGCCAGAGCGCGGCTTCTACGGCGTGGTGCAGCCCTTTGACCGGGGTCTGATGCTCTGGAGCGACCGCCAGGTGATCTTCGTCCTCTTCAACAGCGGCGTGTGGACCCAGTACCCCGACACCTACGGCGAACCGCAGTATGGGCCACCGTGGGAGTTCTCGCCCTGAGGGGCACTGCTGCCTCAGAGGTGGAGGTCGCTGGGGGGCGCGTGCAGATGCGCCCCCTTTTTTTATATCTCTCCGTCCGCACCCCTGGTGCTGGACTGCATTGATCCTTGACGGCACGACACGCTGAGGAACGACGTGGGGACGCACGGCCGTGCGCTCCAACCCCACCCCCTGGGCCCCCTCCCCGCACGCGGGGAGGGGGCTGGGGGAGGGGTGCTCAGAAGACCGTGTTGTCAAAATCCTCTGTAGTCCAGCACTAGGCGCGACGACCCTGCCACCCGGCCAGGAAGTGCAGCAGTTCTTCCGTGAGTTCGTCCAGGCCCTTGCCGTCGGTGGGGAGGTAGAGGTCGCAGTGCTCCCGCGCGTGGCGGAGGCGCAGGCACTGGACCTCCAGCCAACGCTTCTCCCAGGGGCGGCCCAGCCGCTCCTGGATGGTCTCCAGAGAGGCATCCAGGTAGATGAGGATGTCTGGCCGGGCCACCCGCTGCCACATGTCGGGCACGTAGGAATGTTCCTGGGCCACTGGACTGGCCTCGTAGCCGGCCCGCCGCAGCCGTTCGGCCAGCGCGCTCTTGCCCGCCCCACAGGGACCCACCAGGGCGATGCGCATCCTCACCCTCCGTGGCTCAGTGGGAGTCCAGGGGGAACCTGACCTCCAGGCGGCGGACCTTGTCCCCGGAGCGGCTCGGCAGCACCCAGACCACAGCCACCGTCATGTCGTCGCGGGGCCG
>JBMFPD010000310.1:0-3440 GCA_049969295.1 Anaerolineae bacterium
GGCATGCCGTCCAGGGGGTGGGGCAGGGGGCCCTTGCCCTTTCGCCAGGCGGCCCAACGGCGGTCGGAGGCGCGGGCCTGCCGCAGCGCGTCCTCCGGGAGGAGGGTCAGGTAGGCTTTGACCTGGTTGTCCACGGCGAGGATGCGCTCCAGCACGGCCTGGGTGAGTTCCTCGGCCGAGATCTCGCCCGCCCGGAGGAGGTCGCGGGCCTGGTGGAGGGTGAGCGAAGGCAGGGAGAGGTCCTTCATGGGTCCGACCTCCCGTGCTCTGCGATCAGGTCGGCGTAGAGGCAGAGGAGCCGCGCCGTCAGTTGGTCAAGGCTGTGGTCTCGGACCACCCTGGTGCGCGCCCGCTCGCCCATTGAGCGGCACAGGTCGGGCTGCCTGGCCAGGGTGAGGAGGGCCTCCCGCAGTTCCTCCTGCAGGTGGTGGGGGTTCACGACGATGCCTGCTCCGCGCACGACGGCTCCGTCCGCGCCGGCGTCCGTGGCGATGGGCGCCACGCCGCAGGCCATGGCCTCCAACAGGGCCAGGGAGAGCCCCTCCACATCGGAGGGGAGGACGAAGGCATCCGCAGCCCGGAGGATGCGGATGCGCTCTCCCTCGTCGGCGATGTGGCCGACGAAGAGGATGCGCGGGTCATCGCGGTAGCGCCTCTGCAGCGCCTTGCGCTGGACCCCGTCGCCCATGAGGACCAATTTGTGGTCCTCCGGCAAAGAGAGGTCGTGGAAGACCTCCAGGAGGGCGTCCACGCGCTTTTCGGGGTCCAGGCGGCCGCAGTAGACGGCCAGCCACTTGGCGTCAATGGACTCCTTGTAGTCGGAGGGGCCGGGCGTGTAGCGGTGCACATCCACAGCATTGGGGATGACGTGGATGCGCGAGGCCTTGAGGCCAGCCTGGACGAGGATGCGCTTCTGTTCCTCGCTCAGGACGATGAGGGCATCGTACTGGGCCAGGATGGGCAGGTAGATGACGTACACCAGCCATGAGGCAAAGGCCCAGATGGACACGGCCCGGCCGAAGGGGAAGTGCAGGGTGGCCACGATGGGCTTCCACCGCCGGTGGAAGAGGTAGGGCAGCCAGGCGTCCATCGTGAGGGAAAAGGCCAGGGAGACGTGTCCCACGTCCACGGGGTTGGTGCGCAGGATCTGGGCCACCCTCCGATGGCTCCCCGGTGTGGAGAGGACGTCCTGGTTTCGCCAGCGGAGGGCCCGGAGGGGGATCCCCTCGGGGACAGCGGGTTTGGGGGCCCGGCGGTGGTAGAAGAAGAGGATTTCCGCGCCCGCCTTGCGGAGGGTCTGGGGGACCTCGCGGGAGTAGGTGACCAGGCCGTTGCCGCGGCGGTCCGGCCCGTGCCCGAACCAGGCGATGCGGATGTGCGTGTCCATCGCGCTGTCTGCGCCCCTCACTCTTCCAGCACCGTCCAGACGCGGAAGCAGCCTTCCTCGGCCTGGGGGGCGTTGGCCAGGAGGTCTTCCCGCGGCCAGGAGGGTGCTGGCTCGTCGGGCCGCATCACGGTGTGCACAGGCAGGACCGTGGCCGTGGGAGGGATGGCTTCGGTATCCACTTCCTGCAGTTTGGCGAAGTAGTCCAGGATGGCCGAGAGCTGGCTGCGGAAGGCTTCTTTTTCTTCCGCTGTCAGGCCCAGTTTGGCCAGTTCTGCGATGTGTTCCACCTGAGCCAGGGTCAGCCTAGTGGACATGGTCTCTCCTCAGCGCCGGACGGGGGAAGTCACGCCTAAGGGGATTATAGCACTGCCGGAAGGGGCTGGCAAATGGTTGTGAGGGGGGTGTTGTGGGTGCATGGCGTCAGGGCGCTGAGGCCATCAACGAATGGGGAAACGAATCCTTGGATGCGCGTGGCAGGGCCATTTTCTCCAGGCCACGGGACCGCGTTGCCCCTGGGAAGGTTGGACATCCGTCCGACCTTGCAACGGGAGCATGGCCCATTCGTTGATGGCCTGTTCGGGGTGCACGGCCGTGCGCCCCTACGCCGGCTCAAACTGGAAGCGCCCTTCCTCCACCTCCCGCAGGTAGCCCATGGCGTGGACCGGGTCGTGCTCAAAGAGGCACAGGGCCCGCTCGTGGGCGGCCCACCGGGCCAGGTTCCGCTTCGTCTCTATGCTCTGCATGGGGTCCAGGTCGTAGGCCGGGACCCAGGCCAGCCGCTCCAGGTAGACCGGCATGGACGCGGCATCGGAGAAGTAGATGGCCTTCTCCCCTTGCGATTCCACGAGGACCACCTGCGTGCCCCTGGTGTGGCCCGGTGCCACCTGGCAGCGCACCTCTGGGGTGACCCACATGTCACCCCAGAGGACGCGCAGTTGCCCGTGCTCTTCCAGGGGACGGAAGTTCTCCGGGAAGTAGGTGCCTCGGGTCCGCTCGTTGGGGAAGGAGGCGTCGGCCAGTTCCAGGCGCTGCACCCAGTACTCGGCCAGGGGGAAGGTGGGGACAAAGCGCCCGTCCACCCACCGGGTGTTCCCTCCGCAGTGATCGGCGTGAAGGTGGGTGCAGATGACCACGTCCACGTCCTCTGGGGCCACGCCCAGGCGCGCCAGTTCCGCCAGGAGGCCGCCTCCCGGCCGCTCCAGACGCTTGCGCGCCTGCTCCTCGTCGTTCAACTTGTCGCCGTAGCCCGTGTTGACCACGATGCGCTTGCCCCCGGACTCTATGTAGAGGCATCGGGAGGCCATCTGCACGCGGTTCTCCTCATCCGGCGGGTGGAACCTGGACCACAGGGCCCGGGGGACCAGGCCGAAGGCACCGCCGCCGTCGGTCCAGAAGGTTCCGTCGGAGACGAACTCCACCCGCACCTTGCCGATCCACATGGCCTATTTCCCCTCCTGGATGTAGCGGATGCCGCGGGCCAGGGCCCGCTTGTTGGGTTCTATGATGTGCCGTCGGCGGTCAGGGGTGTGCTCCTCCAGGGCCCTCTCCACCGACTCCGGTTTCACCACCGGTCGGATGGCCAGGAGGGCCCCCAGGAGGACCACGTTGGCCATCTTGGCGTTGCCCAGTTCAAAGGCCAGGTCGTTGGCCGGCACGTAGGCCACGGTGATGTCCTCCCGCTGGGACCTCGCCCGCACCAGGGAACTGTTGACCACCAGGACCCCGCCCGGCTTCACCAGAGGTTCGTACCTCTCCATAGAGGGCGGGTTGAGGACGACCGCCACCGATGGGTTGCGGATGATGGGAGAGCCGATGGGCTCGTCGGAGAGGATGACGATGCAGTGGGCCGTGCCCCCCCGCATCTCGGGCCCGTAGGAGGGGATCCAGGTCACATGCCGCCCTTCGTCCATGCCTGCATAGGTGAGCAGTTGGCCGATGAAGAGCGCTCCCTGCCCTCCGAAACCGGAGATGAGGATTTCCTCTTGCATCTTCGTCCTCCTACAGGTCCTTCACCCCTTCAGCCACCTTGTAGTCGCCCAGGGGGTAATAGGGG
>JBMFPD010000311.1:0-3429 GCA_049969295.1 Anaerolineae bacterium
ACGTTGATCAGGCGCTCCCGCTCCTGGATGCGCAGCACGTTGGGGCAAGTGGCGCGGTGGATGGTCACCCCCCGGCCCCGGGTCACGTACCCCACGATGGGATCGCCCGGCAGGGGGTTGCAGCAGCGGGCCAGGTTGGTGAGGAGGTTGCCCACGCCGGTCACCTGCACCCCCTCGGGCTTCGGCGTGGGGGGCGGGGCCTTGGCAGGCGTCTCCGCCTCGCGTTCCTTTTCCAGGAGTTTGGCGGCGATCTGCTGGGTGTTCAGGTCGCCGTAGCCGATGGCCGCCAGAAGGTCATCGGCCGTCTTGTAGCCGAAGAGGGCGGCCACCTCCTCGTAGGTGGCGCTCACGTTCAGGCGGCGGAGTTCGCGGTCCAGGATCTCGCGGCCCTGGGCGATGTTCACCTCGCGGTTCTGGCGGCGGAACCACTGGCGGATCTTCTGGCGGGCGCGGGAGGTCCGCACGTACCCTAGGGTGGGGTTGAGCCAGTCGCGGCTGGGCCCTCCCCGTTTGGTGGTGATGATCTCCACCTGGTCCCCGTTCTTCAGTTGGTAGTCCAGAGGGACGATGCGGCCGTTGACCCGGGCCCCTCGGCAGCGGTGGCCCACCTCCGTGTGGATGTGGTAGGCGAAGTCAATGGGGGTGGAGCCAGCCGGCAGGTCAATCACCTCCCCCTTGGGGGTGAAGGCGAAGACCCGGTCCTGGAAGACATCGGTGCGCAGGGCATCAATGAACTCCGCGGCGTCGGTCACTTCCTGGCGCCAGTCCATGATCTGGCGCAGCCAGGCGATCTTGTTCTCAAAGAGGGGGTCGGGCTTGGACTTTTCCTTGTAGCGCCAGTGGGCGGCGATGCCGTACTCGGCCACCTGGTGCATCTCGTGGGTGCGGATCTGCACCTCCAGGGGGCGGCCCTCCGGCCCCACCACAGCGGTGTGCAGGGACTGGTACATGTTGTCCTTGGGCGTGGCGATGTAGTCGTCAAATTCGCCGGGGATGGGGGGCCAGAGGGAATGGACAACCCCCAGGGCGGCGTAGCAATCCCGCACTTCGTTGACGATGACGCGCAGGCCCCGCACATCGTAGATCTGGTCAAAGTCCACGCCCTTGGCGCGCATCTTGCGGTAGATGCTGTAGATGTGCTTGGGCCGCCCGGTGACGGTGGCCTCAATGCCCGCGTCCTTGAGGGCCTTCTCCAGGATGGCGGCCACCTTGGCGATGTCGGCCTCCCGGTCGGCGCGCCGCTCGGCGATCAGCCGGGCGATCTCCTTGTACGTCCCCGGCTGCAGGTAGCGGAAGGCCAGGTCCTCCAGTTCCCACTTGATCTGCCAGATGCCCAGCCGGTTGGCCAGGGGTGCGAAGATGTCCAGGGTTTCCTTGGCGATGCGCCGCCGGCTCGCCTCGTCCAGGGAGCCGAGGGTGCGCATGTTGTGGAGGCGGTCGGCCAGTTTGATGAGGACCACGCGCACGTCGTCCACGGAAGCCAGGAACATCTTGCGCAGGGACTCGGCGTCCCGGTACTCCATGCTCCGGCGGGCGGAGTCCGAGAGTTGGTCCAGGTGCTGCAGTTTGGTGACGCCGTCCACCAGGCGCGCCACCTCGTCGCCGAACTCCCGGCGGATGTCCTCCACGTCCACCTCGTCCGAATCCTCCACCACGTCGTGGAGGAGGGCAGCGGCGATGGTTTCGGCGTCCAGGCGGAGGTCGGCCAGGATGTAGGCCACGGCCAGGGGGTGCTGGATGAAACGCTCGCCGGAGGCCCGCCGCATGTTGTCGTGGTAGTGGTCGGCAAAGGCGTAGGCGCGCCGGATGAGCTCCAGCCCCGCTGGAGTGACGTGGGGCGATTCCTGCGCTTTGGCGACCAGCGTCTCAATGTCCATAGGTCTTTTGCACGCGTGGCCTGTGCTTGGGCGGAGGCGGATGCCGGGCCGTGAAGTGTGAGCCACGGGAGTTGCGCTGAAATTATACTCCTGTGGGGCAATTCGCGCAACGCGCGCCCTTGACACCCCTTCTCCTTTGTGCTATGCTCTCCCTGGAGCCGCCTGGAACACCGCCCAATCACCCAGGAGCGTGCCATGCAGCGGGAGCGCATTGCGGAAGGCATCTACGTCTTCACCTGCGAGCGGTACTTTGAGGTGACGGCCGGTGTGGTCGTCACGACCGAAGGGGTGATCCTCATTGACACGTTCCCCTTCCCCGCTGAGAGCCAGGCCCTGCGCGAGTTCGCCGAGGCCCAGCGGGCGGGTCCCATCCGCTACGTGGTCCTCACCCACTCCCACGGCGACCATTCCTACGGCAGTTACCTGTTCCCCGAGGCCGATTTCCTGGCCCACGACGCCTGCCGCCGCCTGATGCAGAAGTTCGGCCTGGCTGCACTGGAACGGGCCAAACAGGAAACGCCCGAACTGGCCCCCGTCCAGTTGCGCCTCCCCAACATCACCATCGCCGGTCAGGGTGGCCTCCACCTGGGGAACCGCTCCCTGGACCTTATCCACGCCCCCGGCCACACGCCGGACGGCCTGGCAGTCTACATCCGCGAGGAGAAGGTCCTCTTCGCCGGGGACGCGGTGATGCCCATCCCCTATCTCCCCCACGGCGACCCCGACGAGTTCATCCAGACGCTGCGCCGGCTGAAGAAGTTGGGAGGAGATCACCTGGTGCAGGGGCACGGCCGCCCTCTCCTGCGGGGGGAAGTGGACGAGGTGCTGGACCAGAACATCGCCTATATCAAGCAGGTACAGAAGCGGGTGCAGGCCCTGGTGGAGAAAGGGGCACCGCCCGAGGCCCTGGCCAACATCACCCTGGAATCGTGCGGCCTGTCCCGCATGCCCCTGGGCGGCCTGGTGGAGCAACTCCACCGGGCCAACCTCCTGTTCCTCTACCAGAAATTCCGGCAAGGGGATGCCCCCCAGGAGGACGGGTAGCCTCTACCGCCTGCAGCCCCAGAGGAGGACAGCCAGCGCCACCAGCAGCCCAGCGGCCGAGAGGACGTAGGGCGCGGTGAGGGAGACGCCCCCTGCCAGGGCGTAGGCCGCGAGGGGGCCTGCAGCACTGCCCAGATCGGCGGCTGTAGCGTAGACCCCCATCGCCGTGGACTGGCGGGTCCCCTCGCAGTGGTCCGCAACCCATGCCGTCAGGGTGGGGGCCAGTACCCCACCCCCCGCGGCCACCAACGCAACCCCCAGAACCACGCCGCCCAGCCGCAGGCTCAGGGCCGAAGCCAGAACCCCGAACCCCGCTGCCTCCAGGGAGAGGCCCACGGCGGCCAGCCGTCGCCGTTCCCCCAGGCGGTCGGAGAGGCGTCCGGCCAGAGGAGCCAGGATGATGGCGAAGGCCGAGCGCGAAGCCAGGAGCGCGCCCGAGACGGTGGAGATGCCCACCGCTAAGCCGTTCAGGGCCACCTCCCGTCCCCATCGCTGCTGGAGGAAATAG
>JBMFPD010000312.1:0-3407 GCA_049969295.1 Anaerolineae bacterium
GCTCTCTTCCTGAACGCAACCCTTTTTGCCACCACTCCTCTCCAAGCCCTGATCGGGGGCCTCCTGGGACTGGCCCTCGCCGTCGCACTGGGCTGGGCCGTGTTTGTGGCAGGAAGACAACTCAGTGTGCGCGCCTTCTTCTGGGCAACGGGTGTATTGCTGCTGTTTTTCGCGGCCGGGCTGTTGGCCTCAGGTGTGCACGAGCTCCAGGAGGCTGCACTGCTACCTGTTCTGGTGGAACACGTATGGGACCTTAATCCGGTGCTGGATGAGAAAGGCCCGGTGGGAGGGTTTTTAAAGGCCCTCTTCGGCTACAATGGGGATCCTTCGTTACTGGAGGTGCTGGTCTATGGAGGTTACCTTCTTATGGTTGGCCTTCTCGGTTCCGGCCTGAGCCGCTTGCCTCACCCGCCGCGCAGGCCCATCCGCGACTCCTAGGAAGGAATGGTGGTCCGATGAAGCTGGCGCATAGGATTTGGGGCATTGTCGTCCCCCTCTTCTTCCTGGCGGCCATCGTGTCCGGCTGCGCGGTGACCCGGAGCGTTTCGGGGCGGATAGAGTTGAGCACGAAGGAGGCCGACCTGGGCGCGGTTCCCAACACGGCGCCGGTTTCGCGTACTTTTGAGGTCCGCAACGTGGGCCAGGGATGGTTGGAAATTACTGGCGTCAGCACCTCCTGTGGCTGCACTACCGCCGAAGTCGCCGACCGCCACCTTCCGCCCGGTGGCAGCACCACATTGCTCGTGACCTTTGACCCGCAGGCTCACGAGGGCAAGCTTGGCACCTTCCTCCGTCAGGTCTACATCCGCTCCACGGACCCAGAGACCCCTGAGGCAGTGCTTACGTTTCGCGTGACTGTCGTCCAACCACAGGCCCAGGCTGAGCCTTTCCATGAGCTTTCCACTCCAATTCCAGCCCCAGGTCCGGCGGTCGTCTACTACAACCGGGCCTGCACGGATTGTCTAGAATACATCCAGGAGACGATTGTACCGCTTCTGCGCCGGGCCGGCCTTCCCGAGCCGACGTACAAGGACTACGTCAACGAACCAGCCAACAGGGACGAACTTCGGGCCCAGAGCGAACGGGTGGGGATTCCGCCAACTCTCTGGTCCCATCTGATCCTTTTCCTCGGGGACCGTATCATCTTGGAAGGCCACATCCCGGAGCACCTCGTTGCCGAACTGTTGGCGGCTCCATCCGACGCCTTTGAGCGCATCGTCGTCTACCAGGATAAGATGAGCGGCGCGGTGGAATACACCATTTGGGCCTTCCGCGGCGAACCACAGACGTACCCGCTCGATACCCCCTTGAGCGAGTACCTAGCCTACCTGGAGGCCCACGGAGGTCACCTCCTGGCATCCCCTTCGGTGGAAAATCAGAGCGCTCTGTTGCCTCTGGTCCTGGTCTCCGGTTTCTTGGACGGCCTGAACCCGTGCGCGTTCGCTGTCCTGCTCTTCTTCATCGCCTTTCTCTTCTCCATCCGGCGGACTGCGGCCACTATCTAGGCTATGGGCCTGGTCTACGTGGCCGCGATCTACCTGGCCTATTTACTCATCGGGCTGGGGCTGGTACAGGCAGTGCTCTTTGCTGGAGAGCACCACTTGATGGCCCGGATCGGCTCCGGACTGGTCATCCTCTTGGGCCTGATCCAGGTGAAGGACTATTTCTTCCCCCGGTTGCCTCTCCATCTACGGATTCCTTCCTTCGCGCATGGGGCCATTCAGGATTGGCTTCGGCAAGCTACCTTCCCGGCGGCGGCTGTCGGCGGCTTTCTGGTGGGGCTCTGCACCTTTCCCTGCTCCGGTGGTATCTACGTCGCCATTGTCGGCTTGCTTTCCGCCCGTACCACCTACTGGCAGGGATTGGGGTACCTGGGCCTCTACAACCTGATGTTTGTCTCGCCACTTCTCCTTATCTTGGCTGGGGTCGGCAACCGAGGGATCATGCATCGGATCCGGCTGATAGAACAGTCCAGCCGCCGGTGGGTCCGGTTGGCAACCGGCCTAGCGATGGTGGGCATTGGCACGGTGATCCTGATCTGGTTCGTGTGAGGTAAAAATGGGCAGAAAGTCCAGAAAGAGACAGAAGAGAGCATATAGAAGTTCCACTGCCTGGGTCGTGGCAGCGCTAGCCTTGGCGGCCGGAGTGGTCGGATTCAGCCTTTGGTGGACCGGTGCGTTCGCTAGCCCACCGCCTCCTCTCCGCAGTGGTGACCCGGCAACGCTGTTCCCGCTGGCCCAAGCGGGCTCTCCGCTGCGCGGCGTCCATGAGCCGACCCTCATCCCGACGGCCATACCCTCTCCCAGGTTACCCGTGGCGACTCAGCCTGCACCCAGACTGGAGATGCCAGAACGGGAGCACGATTTCGGCCGAATCTATGCCCGGTGGGACGTTTCCCACATCTTTCCTATCCAGAACCGGGGCACAGCCGACCTCATCCTTACCAATCTGGTGACTTCCTGTGGCTGCACCACGGCGGAACTCTCCAGCACCGTCATCCCGCCAGGGCACCGCGCGGATCTCACGGTAACCTTTGATGCCAACTTCCACCCGGTGAGGGGGAAGGTCTCACGCCTAGTGTGGTTCGCCACCAACGATCCTGCCCAGCCGTGGGTAGAAGTCCGCATCACCGCCGATGTGCGCTAATGAGGCACACGTCAAACAGCGGGGGAGGATCGGGCCAAACGACTCTTTCGGGGCTTTCCATATCGGCTTATAATGGGGATGCGATGACGAAAGGAGGTCAATAACATGATGGGATTTGGACTGTTGGGGATGCTCCTCCTCTGGGGGATACCCCTGGCTTTGATTGCTGGGGGCGCGGTCTGGTTGTGGCGGCAGTTCGGAGAAGCGCGCCCTTCAACCGAGGTGCGTGGTAAGACCGCCCGCCAGGTCCTGGACGAGCGCTTCGCCCGGGGCGAGATCGGCCGCGAGGAATATGAGGCTATCCGGGCGCGTATAGAAGAACGGTAAGGGCTTTGTTCCATAGGAGGTAAAACCATGTGTCCAATGTGTGGTGGATGGTGGGGTTGGGGACCCGGACCCGGCTGGTGGGGCGGAGCACCTTGGAGCAATGTCCTGGGCATCGTGGGCCTGCTCTTGAACCTGATGCTTCTCCTCGGCTTCCTAGCCTTGCTGGGAGTTGGCATCGCCTGGCTGGGCCGTCGTCTTGGGCGTCCATCTCCTGGGAACGGCGGGCTCGACCCACTGGAGGTTGCCCGCCGACGACTGGCCGCTGGGGAGCTCTCTCTGGCTGAGTTTGAGGAGATCCGTAACCGGCTCCGTTCCTGAAATTGTCCGCTTCGGGAAAACCTTTGCGGGTCAGGCGATTCGGTTGCACCTTTTGTTGGTGGCTGATGACCTTGTGGTCCCATGCCGAGAGGTGAACCTCACCCTACCCCCGCTGC
>JBMFPD010000313.1:0-3384 GCA_049969295.1 Anaerolineae bacterium
GCGCTGCGGGAGGAGCGTGGCCAGGTCCGGCAGGTCCGCCGTTCCCGCCACGCCCACCGGGTGCCGCCCCACTTCGGTCCAGGTCTGCCCGCCGTCGGTGGAGAGGTACAGGGCCTCCCCGTCCTCAAAGGGGTCCCCGAGGCGCTGGTACCGGGCGTAAGCGGCCACACGGCCATCCTCCGGGAACTGGGGGGAGACCACGATGCGCTCCACCCGCAAGGAGCGCAGGCCCGTCCAGGCCGGGTGCCAGGTGTCGCCGCCGTCGGTGGAGCGGTAGACCCCCAGACCGAGCCACTCGCCCTCCCGGAAGGCAGCGAAGAGGGTGCCATCCTCGCCGAAGGCGGGCGAGAGGGCCAGCGTGGCCGCAAGGTCAGATCCCTCCAGGCCCTCCGGCAGGCCGCCGCGCAGCCGTTCCCAGGTCATGCCACCATCGCGGGAGCGGTAGATGCGCCCCTGCCCCACGCCGAAGAGGGTCCCGTCGCGCCCGAAGGCGGGCGAGGGGTAGAGGGCCGCGAGATCGGCCGATGGGCGTTCCGCCCTGGGAGGCGGAGGCGGGGGAACCTTTGCCCCTGCCAGGCTGTAAAGGCGGACCTCCGCGCCGTCCGTCGTCAGGAAGCGCTCCCGGGCGAAGTCCACGGCCCGGAGGCAGGCCCGGGGGAGGTCGCCCAGAGGGGTCGCGGCCTCCAGGTCCAGCACCAGGAAGCGGTCCCCCACCGGCGCCAGGGCGTGGCGGTAGATGGGGTCCACCAGGGTGAAGGTCAGGCCGTCCAGCCACTCTGCAGGCCGCCTGCCCTCGTAGACCCACACGTTCTGGTACGCCACGTACCGGGAGAAGACGCGGTTCTCATAGGTCTTCCCCTTCACTGGGTCGGCCACGGCGACGAGGCGCTTCCCCCGGCTCCCAGGTGCGGAGCCCAGGGTGCTGCCACAAGCAGAGGTGAGGATGCTCAGGGTGGGTGTGATGGGCGCGAGGGTGCTTGCCTGGAGCACGGTGGGGTTGGGGTAGAGGCCCGCCCCCTTGCCCACGGAGATGGGCCAGATGTGCACGAGCAGGAGGTCCCGCTCCGGGAGGACCGTCACGTCGGAGACGATGCGGCACCCATTGCAACGGCGGAAACCGGGGTTCGTGAACCCGGGCAGGAGTTCGCCCGTCACCTGCCAGGAGGCCGTGTCCACCACGTAGGCCGTGTCGTCCACGATGTACAGTTCGTCCCGCAAGGGGTTGTAGACGGGCATCCCCGGCTGAGGGATGCGCGCCACCTCCCGGAAGGATGAGCCATCCGCCTCCCACGCGAAGACGTGCACCACCGGGTCCAGGGTTTCGTGGGCCAGGTCCAGGATCTCGTGGCCCAGGAACCAGCGGTCGTGGGCCGGGTCCAGGGCGACGGCACCGCCCATGTCCACCTTCTGGAGGAGGGTCAGGGAGGCCGTGTCGTAGATGAGGGTCACCGGGCCAGGGTCCTGCGAGACGTAGAGCCGGCCGCGCTCCCCATCCAGGGTGAGGAGCCCCCGGCCCTCCAGGACGGCCACCTCCTCCAGATGTTCCCATGCCTCGTCCGCCTGGAGGACGTGGAGTTGCCCGTGGGTGTCGGTGGCGTAGACGCGGGAGGTCCCTGCGTCCAGGACGAGGGCCTCCACCTCCAGGCCAATGGCGCACACCCGCTCCTGCACGGGGCCCTCGGCCCCTATGCGGAACAGGGCGACCTCGTGAGTCCGCTGGCGCAGGGCGAACAGGCGGCCAGTGCGCCCGTCAAAGAGGAAGCCTGCCTCGCCGCCCCAGAGGGACAGGTGGGCACGCTCCTCCCCTGTGGAGGCGCGGACCCAGTCCAGGAAGGCTTGAGGGCCCTCCTGGAGGCGCACGCAGAGCCAGTCCGCATCGGGGTCGGCGGCCACCAGGGACCACTCCCACGGCGAGAGCCCCTCTGGCCGCCAGGGGACCTGGCCGAGGGCCTTCCCCGTGGCTGGGTCCAGGGCCAGGATGCCCCGTTCTGCCTTGACGTAGAGGCGGGTGCCGCCCGCGCCGAGGAGGAGGTCTCCGAACTCGCCCCATGCCGCGTCCCGGAAGGTCCAGAGGACCGTCAGGTCACGGGACCGCAGCCCGTAGACCGCGTCCTTGGTCCCCAGGTAGGCGCGGCTGGCCGTCGGGTCCGCCTGGAAGGCAACCTGCCAGCCGGCCCCCGGGAAGTCGGCCTGGGCGAGAACCTGCAGGTCAAAGGTGTTGCGGGCTTCAAGGGCCGTCCCCCGCCACACGAAGAGGAAGCCCGCTTCGGGGTCCACGCCGAGGATTTCCGGCGAAGCGCCTTCCAGCGTGAGGTCCACGATGCGGCGGTTGCTCTCCACGTCCAGGGAGACCAGGTGGGGCCGGTAGGCTTCGTCTGTGTACGAGAGGAAGGCCCAGGAGCCGAGGGCGGCGATGGGGCCGGAGGATGGGCCTGGCAGGGGGACGACGCGCAGGAGAGTGCCTGTCTCCACGTTCACCTGGGCGAGGCATCCATGGGCCGCCCCGGGGCAGCGCGCCGCGGCGACGTAGAGCCAGCCCTGCCGGGGGTCCAGGGCCAGGTGGTGGGGTTCGTAGGCGTTCCCCACCGGGGGGGAGAAGTCTACCAGGTCCAGGAGGCGGGGCAGGGGCCCGGCCGGCAGTGGAGCAGGGCTTGCCACGGCGGGGCTCGGCGTGGGGGGAAGCGCGGCTCCGGTCGGCGTGGGCGCGGGAGGCGGCGCCGTGGGTGTGGGTGGGGTGGACATTGCGGTGGCAGAAGGCGCGGGCGGCGGCGTCGCCGTGGGGGGCGTGGGCGAGGCGGGAGGGGCGCAAGCCCCTGCAAGCACCACCAGCACGATGGCCACAGCAGTGGTCAGACCTGCTCGTTTCATCCCGCGTGCTCCTCTGCCCCATCCCGGGGCCGTTCCCAGCCGTCCCGGACCGCGGCGGCCGCCCCCCGGAGCGTGCGCTCCAGATCCCAGGGGCGCCAGACGGAAAGGTACACAGGGCTCACCTCCAGGGTGACTGGGCCGGCGAAGCCCATCGCCGCGAGCCGCCGGAGGAGGTCCTGAAGAGGAAGCACCCCCCTCCCCGGCAAGCGGTGGGTCGTGGCGAACCGGCCCAGGGCCCGCCGGAGGGGGTCGTGGGGCTCGCGGGCCATGTCGCTCAGGTGGACGCCCAGGAGGCGCGGCCCGAGGAAGACCTCGGCAGAGGCCAGGGTGGGGTCCAGGGAGCCCGCATGGGTCACGTCCAGGACCACGCCGAGGTCCCACTCCTCCACAAAGGCTGCCAGTTCCCGAGGGTCCAGGAGGAGACGTCTGGCGTCGCCCCGCCAGCGCCGCCCGGCCGTCTCAATGGCCACCTGGATGCCCAGGCGGCGGGCTACGGAGACCCCTTCCTCCAGGCCG
>JBMFPD010000314.1:0-3341 GCA_049969295.1 Anaerolineae bacterium
CAAGCGGTGCAGGGCCTCCTGGCACTTCTCAATCGCCTCCGGGTAGCGCCCTTTCAGGAGGTCCGTGTTGGCCATCTGCACCAGGGCCAACGACTCCCCCTGGACGTTCTGTTCCCGCGCGCAGCGGACCCGACCTCTCTCTAGGAGCATGTAGGCCCGGTCCGGCTCGCCGGCCTCCAGGGCAATGGTGGCCTGGGCGACGAGGAGGAGGGGGTGGGCGTCCCGCACCTCCTCCGGCAGCGCCTCCACCCACTCGGCCACCATCCGCCACTCGCCCCGGACGAAGAGGTCCACGAGTTCGTTTTCCAGGAGGCGGACCGCCTCGTCGTAGGCTTCGGCCTTCAGGTAGTGGGCGATGGCCTCGTAGGGCCGGCCCTGGGCCTCCCACAACTGGCCAGCCCGCCGGTGGAGGGCCAGGTAACGGCTGCGGTTCTCCCGGAGGAGGGTGCTCTGGAGGAAGGCCTGGAAGAGATGGTGGTAGCGGTACCACTCGCCCTTCTCGCCCAGGCGGACCAGGAAGAGGTTTTGGTCCTCCAGGGCCTTGAGCATGGCCGCGGCGTCGTCCCGCTCCAGGAGGCGGTTGCACAGGTCGGGGTGGATTTCATCCAAGACGGACGAGCCCAGGAGGAAGTCCTGCACGATGGGCAGTTGCTGCTGGAAGACCTCACGGGCCAGGTATTCGTAGACCTGGGCAGTGCGGGTCGGGGTGCGGGGCAGGCCCTCCATCACCCGGCCCCACAGGGTGGACGCGCTCAGGAGGATGCCGGTCACCCAGCCCTCGGTATCGCGGGCCAGGGCCTCGGCCTGTTCCCGGCTTAGGTCCAGGCCGTAGGTGTGCTTGGCCAAGGTCTGCACCTCCGCGGCAGTGAAGCGGAGGTCGCTCACGCCCAGGCCGGCCATCTGCTGGCGCGCCGTGAGGCGCAGGATGGGAAGGCTCCCCGGCACGGTGCGGCTGGTGATGAGGAAATGGCAGTTCTCCGGTGTGTGCTCCAGGAGCTGGTTGACCAGGTCGGTGACAGGCTTGCTCTCTTCTATCAGGTGGTAGTCATCCAGGATGATGAGGAAGAAGTCCGGGATGACCTCGTACATTTCGTTGACGATGGCCGTGGCCAGGGGGTAGACCGCGCTCTGGTCCAGGCGCCCCAGGGATTGCAGGGTGTGGGTGGCGTGCTTCCCGAAGGCGGGGAACTGGCGGTTCAGAGAGGCCAGGAGGTGGGTGGCGAAGACGCTCAGGTTGCGGTCCGCTGGGGAAAGGGAATACCAGCAGACGGGGATGGTCAGTTCGTGGGCGAAATCCACGGCCAGGGTGGTCTTGCCGTACCCGGCCCCGGCTGAGATGAGGATGAGTTTGCAGGAGAGGGCTTCGTGGAGGGCCTGGAGCAGATGGGAGCGCCGCAGCAGGTTGCGGGAACGCTGCGGGAGCAGGATGCGGGTGATCATCGGCGAGGTGTCCATGGTGCTTGCACCCCCGCCCCGATAGAAACCCCGGCCTCCAGCCAGGAAAAGACAGCCCGGCGGACCGTGGCCACCGGGCACGCTCCCAAGAGGCCCCACAGAACCCTACGCCACCGGGCCCTTGTCCGACGACCCTGCAGTGTCCTCCTCCGCGGACGGCTTCCGAGAAGGTTGCAGCCGCAGATACCCCCTGTTCGGCGCAAGGTGCAGCCGCAAACCCTGAAGGCTCTCGGGGTTGCCTCCATTATAAGCAGGGCCTGGGCCCCTGTCAAACCGCGCGCGGGGAGCCAACACCCTCGTCGCCAGGGATGCTGGAGCGCGTCTTGACGAGGTCAGCCCTCTTCCTTTGAGCCTTCGGGAGGGGCCAGGCCTCCCGTCCGCTTGCCTTTCCCGTGTCCCTATGTTATGATGCGCCTGCCGCAAGGGAACTCCCCCAGCGAGTCCGACCAGACCGGGAGAGGCGCGCGTGTACGGCTTTCAGCAGATGGAAGTGACCGGCCTCGCGCACGGTGGGGAAGGCTTCGGCCGTGTGGCTGGCAAAGTGGTGTTCGTCCCCTACACCATTCCTGGCGAGACGGTCGTGGTGGACCTCGTGGAGGAAAAGAAGCGCTGGGCGCGCGCCCGCCTGGTGGAGGTGCTGGAACCTTCCCCCGACCGGGTCACCCCGCCCTGCCCCTACTACGGCCACTGCGGCGGTTGCCACCTCCAGCACATGGCCTATCCCCGCCAACTGGCCCTCAAACAGGCCGTCGTCCGGGACCAGTTGGCTCGCCTGGGCGGCCTGCCGAACGCCCCAGTGGCCCCGGTCCTGGCGGCGGGGGAACCGTGGCGATACCGCAACCATGTGCAACTGGCCATGGACCCGGAGGGCCGCCTGGGGTACCGGGAGGCGCGTGGCCACGCCATCGTCCCCATAGAGACCTGCCTCCTGATGCACCCCCTCCTCCAGGAGACCTTTGACGCTCTGGAACTCGTGGACGAGGAGCCGGAGGAGGACGAAATTCCCGCCCCCTGCCGGCCCCAGCCCATCCGCAAGATCGCCCTCCGTGCCGGCATCCGGACGGGCGAGCGCATGATCATCTTCGAGACCCACCGCGACGTGCCCCTGGACCTGACGGTGGACATCCCCGTCTCCTGCGTGCTCCTGCGCTCGGACCGCGTGCCCGTGGTGCTGGCGGGGTCGGACCATCTGTACGAGGTCGTGGCGGGGAGGCGCTACCGCATCTCAGCCTCCAGTTTCTTCCAGGTCAACACGGAGGGGGCAGAAGCCCTGGTAGCCCTCGTGCGGGAGATGCTGGCCCCTACCGGTTCGGAGCGGCTCCTGGACCTCTACTGCGGCGTGGGCCTCTTCGGGCTGGCCCTCGCTGAGACCGTGGCCCAGGTGGTCGGCGTGGAGGAAAACCCCTTCTCCGTGCGGGACGCCCGAGAGAACGCGAAGGGCCTCCCCCACGTGCAGTTCCTGGAGGGCGCAGTGGAAGAGGTGCTTCCTTCCCTGGAGGAGCCCTTTGATCTGGCCGTGGTGGACCCCCCACGGGAAGGGCTGGCCCCACAGGCTCTGAGCCTCCTGGCCCGCCATCCCATCGCCCGGCTCGTCTACGTCTCCTGCGACCCAGCCACGCTGGCGCGGGATACCCACCGGCTGCGGCGGGCAGGCTACCACCTGGAGCGGGTCCAGCCAGTGGACCTCTTCCCCCAGACCTACCACGTGGAATGCGTGGCCCTGTGGACCCACCCCCAATAGCCCGAAGGCCCGCCTGGGGAGGCTGCTTTTCCGATCCTCGCAGAGGTGGACGCCATGTACGGGAACCCTCACGCCGATGCAGACGCATCCCCTTCTCGGGACCCTGCCCTCCTGACCGTGGACGTCCTCCTGCAGGGCTTCCTGG
>JBMFPD010000315.1:0-3328 GCA_049969295.1 Anaerolineae bacterium
GCACATCGGCATCGCGGCCCACCTTGTACTGCACGTAGAGCCAGAGTTTCGGCCCGGCGTAGACGACCCAGGGGGCGAAAAGGAGGGAGGCCAGCCCCTGGGCCGCAAGGACCCCCCACGCGGAACGCCAGCGGCCGGGGGCGCGCCAGGCCCAGAGGACGGTGTAAGCCGCCTGGGCCAGGAGGAGCAGGGCGGCGTAGTACTGGGTGCAGAGCGCCCCCGTGAGGAGCATCGCGTAGGCGGCCCAGAGCCCACCGGGGGGCCGGCCCCCCCGCTCCAGACGGCGCAGGAGGTCCCAGTGTGCGAGCGCGCTCCCCATCCCCAGGGCGGCCACCAGGGCGTACATGCGCACTTCCTGGGAGTAGTAGATGAGGAAGGGAGAACAGGCCACCGCCACAGCCGCGCCCCACCCCGCCTCACAGCCGGCCAGGCGCCGCCCCAGGACCCAGGCCAGGGGCACCGCCGCGAGGCCGGCGAGGATGGAGAAGGCCCGCAACGCGGCCGGCCCGGTGCCGAACCAGGCCGTCCAGAGGTGCAGGAGCGCGTAGTAGAGGGGCGGGTGGATGTCCACGGCAGTCCCGCGGAGCATCTCTGCCAGGGGCAGGGTGGCGAAGGCGACGCTGTACCCCTCGTCCCACCAGAGGGGCTGGAACCCGAGGCGCGCCAGGCGCAGCCCCAGGGCGATGAGGAGCAGGCCCCCCAGGGCCCAGAGCCCGCGGCGGTCCCGGCCCCCTCTTCGTTCAGCGGCGGGCATCCGTCCCTCCTCGCGCCTCTGCCACCACCTGGCGGTAGACCTCCAGCGTCTCCTCCGCCAGGCGGCGCCAGGAGAAGGCGGCGGCCCGGGCCCGGCCCTTCTGCCTGTACGCCTCCGCCGTCCCGGGGTCCGTGAGGAGGGCCAGGAGGCCGCGGGCGATATCCTCCACGTCGGTGGGGTCCACCACCCAGGCGGCGTCGCCCACCACCTCCCGCAGCGCGCCGGCGTGGGAGGCGAGGACCGGCGTGCCGCAGGCCATGGCCTCCAGGGGCGGCATCCCGAACCCCTCGTAGAGGGAAGGATAGGCGAAGCAGTCGGCGCCGCTGTAGAGGGCGGGCAGGTCCTCGTCGGCCACGTAGCCGGGGAAGCGGACGGCGTCCTGAAGGCCCAGCCGCTCCACCGCGGCGTAGACCTCCGACTCCCGCCACTGGGCCTTGCCGGCCACGGCCAACTGGTGGGGGAGGTTCCCCTCCCGGCGGGCCAGGGCGAAGGCCTCCACCAGCCGGGCCACGTTCTTGCGCGGCTGGAGGTTGCCCAGGGCCAGGACGTAGGGCCGGCGGATGCCGTAGCGAGCGCACGTCGCCTCAATCCGGGCCCGGTCCTCCACGGGGGCGAAGCCTGGAGCGGCCGCCTCGTAGGTCACGGCGATGCGCTCCCCAGGGATGCCGTAGACGCGCATGAGGTCCTGGCGGGTCTGCTCCGAGACGGCGATGACCCGGGCCGCCCGCCGCGCGCTCAGGGGGACCAGGGTGCCCAGCATCCGGCGGTCCCGGGGCGAGAAGAAGGCCGGGAAGAACTCGTAGGAGATGTCGTGGACGGTGACCACGGTGGGGCATGGGCAGAGGGGCGGTGCCACATAGTTCACGTGGAGGAGGTCGGCGCGCCAGCGGGCCACGAGGAGGGGCATGGCCAGGGGCACCCGCAGGAAGGCGTTGCCCGGGCGCACCCGCAGGACTTCGGCGTGGGGCGGGAGGTCCAGTTTGGCCAGGAGCCGCTCCGGGTGGGGCGTGAGGAGGGCGTAGGTGTTCTCCCGGTCCACGGCCAGGAGGTGGCGGACGAGGTTCAGGGTGTAGGTTTCGTTCCCCGTCTCCCGTTCCCCCACCATGTGGACGTCAATGGCGATGCGCATGGCTGGTCCCTGTGGCTAGCCTCCGTGGGCTTCAGTTGCCTGCCCTGTGAGCAGGTCAAAGTCATGGCGGGTGAGTCTCCGGGTGGCCTGGACGAACCAGGCCCAACTCTTCTCCAGGTCGCGTCCCTGGAAGGCATCCAGTTGTGACCGCAGAGCGTGGTCAATGACCACAGGGGCGTCCAAGTAGAGACGCACATCCTTCACCTGGAACACCCAGGGGTAGTCCTCGGGGTGCCGGATGGCCGGATGGTGCTCCTGGCGCGGCGGGGTAGCAACCCTTGCGTGGGCGACTACGCCGACCCCAGTGGCATAGAAGCACATCCAGTCCCCCGGCTTGAGGTGCTTGCGGCCCGGCGTTTTCTCGCCGAACCCATACACGCGCTCCTTGCCCACCAGCCGGCCGATCACCTCTGTAGCAGCTTCCCCTTCCTCGCCGCGGACAGGTGCGAGCCAGCACGCGGGCTCTCCTTCCTCAAGGGGAGATGCTTCCCTAACGGGCGGAGGGAGCCGCTCACACTTTCCTCTTCTGGCTCGGAAGGCAGGGAGCCCACGCCGGCTGCGAGCCGCGTCATGAGGTCCACGAGGGGGTCCACCGTGGGGCCCGAGGGGCGGAGCACGGCCAGGATGTCCTCGTGGCGCACGTCGTAGTCAGCCTTCATCTCGGCCAGGGAGAGCAGGCTCTCCACGGAGATGATGCGCAGTTGGTGGGTCCTCTTCTCGGCGACGATGGCATTCTCCAGTTGGCGGACCTCGGGGTCGGGCCGCCCCACCACGTAGAGCCCCAGAGCGCGGTCCCAGTCCGGGACTTTCCCTTCGGAGATCAGGGCATCCACATACCCCACCAGAGTCGCCGTCTTGATGGCGTAGGCCTCGGTGGTTTTGACCTCCACCACGATGTGGTACCCCGTGGGGGACACCCAGTGGCCGTCGTGTCCCACCTGGCCTGCAGCACCCTGGTACCGGCCAAAAGTGACCTCAAAGCCGAGGAAAATCCCGGCATGGTTGACCAGGTCCTGCAAGGCGCGGTTGTACTGAGGCCCTGAGGTGCGGAGGCACTCTTCCACGTAGTCGCGGAGCGTCCCAACCTCACGCACGTAATCCCTCAGGAAGCGGCGGAACCGTTCGCGCGGCGTCTCCTCCCCAGGAGAGTCATCCAACTTGCCCACCAAGTCCAGAATCTGCCCGAGGCCCAGCGTCGCCATGTGCCTACCTCCTGTGGTCTGCGCCTCCCTCGGCTGTCACGTCCATTATACCATACCAGGCCACAAAACGTCTCTCCCTGCGGAGAGGCGTTCAGGGCTGTCCCGTTTTTACAAGAGGGAAGGCCATCATCGCTCTTCCCGACGCAGGGGGCACGCCAGGAGGCGTGCCCTACGGTCGGCTGCTTCGGCGACACCCCCTTCCCTCCCCGATGCGGGGAGGGAAGGGGGTGGGGGGATGGGAGA
>JBMFPD010000316.1:0-3298 GCA_049969295.1 Anaerolineae bacterium
AGGACGATCCCTCCTCGCAGGCGGATGGCGTGGAGGCGGGCAGCGGTCCGGTTGAAGAGGTGGACCCGGAAGCCCCGGGAGGCTAGGTCGGCGGCCATGGCCTTGCCGCCGTGGCCCGCTCCGATGACCGCGAAGCAGGGCTCACCCGCTGACATAGCGCACGATCTCCTCCGGTCCCATGCCGGCCAGGCCCAGGTTCTCCAGTGTGCGGCCGGACCGCCAGTAATCCCTGCGGTGCAGCACGCAGCAGACGTCGGCGATGGCCCTGCTGGCAGGGGCTTCAATGCCCGCGGCCCGGGCGAAGGAGACGATGGGCACGAGGCCGGTGGGGATATCCTCCGAGATGTACCGCACGTCCAGGGTCTTGGGGGCCATGATGCCAGCGTAGGCCTGGGTGCTCTGGATGCACTCATAGAGGTTCCGCCCCCGCACGCCAGGATAGGTGACCTGGAGCCACTCCATGGCTGTCTGGGCTGGCACGCCGTAGGCCTCTGCCGTCCGCACCCGTTCGGCGTCTATGGCCTCCAGGTAGGAGGCGACGGTGGGCGTCATGCCGCGGTAGAACTCAAACTCCTCCCCGGCCTCAATGCGGTTGGCGTTGAAGACCACCGTGGCCGGGTGGAAGACGGCCCCGATGTTGTCCAGGCTGGTGTGGAGGACGTTCTCGGCGGGGACGAACTGGGGGTAGAGTTGGCTCACCTTCTCCAGCACGGCGGCGTTGTCGGAGGCCGGCAGCGCGGCCACCGGCACCTGCTGCTTGACCCCCATGATGCGCACCCGGGCTGGCCCCTGGATGCGGCAGGCGTAGACCAGGCTCTGGGCCTCCGCCACGTAGACGCGGGCCTGCACCCCCTCCTCCCGCAGGACCTGCCGCACCTCCAGCGCACCTCCTGTGCGGCCGGGGTTCAGCAGGATGACCTGCCCATCCCGCAGGTAAGGGGCCATCGTCTGGGCCAGAACGCGGTGGGCGAAGGCCGGCACCACCACCATGAGCACGTCGGCCCAGGGGACGACCTGGGCCGGGTCCGTGGTGGCCATCTCCAAACGGCCGAACCCCTCCACCGCGCCCTCCACGGTGATCCCGCCGGCCTTTTGCATGGCCTCCAGTTCGTGGGCGAACTTGTTGTAGAGCCGGACGGGGTACCCCATCAGGCTCAGGTGGGCGGCCATGGCATGGGCGCCATTGCCTGCCCCCAGAATAGCGACGCGCAGCGATTGGCCCATGGTTCCTCCTCACAAGGTGGGTGCAAATCCGTGCGATCCGTCCCCCAAATCCGTGTTTCCGGGGGCAGCCACAGGGGCCTGTCCCTGCGGGCCCAACCTCACCTCTACCCCCTGGCCCCCTTCCCCTCTCCGGGTCGGAGAGGGGAAGGGGCTGAGGGGATGGGAGAGGTCCCCACGAGGACAGGATCTCCCTCTTCCACCTCCTTCAGGTCGGACTTCAGGATGTGCAGGGCCACCAGGGGCTGCACCTCCGCCAGGAGCCCCATGGCCCACATGAGGTACCGCCTGTCCACATAGAAGGTGGGAGCCTTCGGCTTGAGCAGGAACGGGTTGCGGGGGTCAAAGAGGGCCTCCCGCAGGGCCGGGAGGGGGTTCCGCAGAGCGCGGAAGGGGCCGCCGCTCCCGATCACGGTGGGCAGGTGGGTGAGGTCCTTGCCCTCCTGGATGTAGCAGAAGCCGGTGGGGAGATGGTGTTCCCGCAAGCGCCCCACGTGCCGCTCCACGCCTACGCGCACGGCCACCCGGGTCATGCCCAGGTCCACCGCCTCCTCCTCGGGGCTGTCGGGGACGTAGCCCGGGTTCTGGGCGCGCCGCCGCACCGCGGCCTCCACGTCCAGCCCCTCCACCCCGATGGCCTCCCGCAGCGTCTCTTCGCCCACCGCCTCCAGGAGGGCCAGCGCGCTCACCCGCAGGCCCAGGTCCCCCTCCACCGTCCGCTTGGCGTAGGGCTCTGGCAGGCCCCGCTGGATGACCATGGGGTCCGTCGGCTCGCCCCGGGCCACGGAGTGGACGTCGGTGGTGGCGCCCCCCACGTCCAGGACCATCAGTTCGCCCAGGCCTCGCTCTCCCTTCGTCCCCTCGGCCAGGAGCCGTGCCGCCCGCAGCACGGCCATGGGGGTGGGCATCACCACGCCCCCCACGAGGGACTCCACCTTGTCCAGGCCCTTGGCCCGGGTGATGGTGCGCATGAAGACCTCGCGGATGCAGGTCCTCGCGGGCTCCACGTTCAGCACGCCCAGGTGGGGGAGGACGTTCTCCGTCACCGTCACGTCCTTGCCGCGGCTGCGGAGTGTGGCTTCTACTTCGTCGGCGGCATCGCGGTTCCCGGCCACCACGATGGGGCAGGCCAGGCGCATGGAGGCCAGGAGGCGGGCGTTGTGGAGGATGACGCGGTCGTTCCCTCCGTCGGTGCCACCGGCCAGGAGGACGAGGTCCGGGGCGAGGTCGTCCAGGTCCTTGAGGTCCCGCAGGGTCAGTTTGTGGGAGAAGACGCGCAGGATGCGCGCCCCTGCCCCCAGCGCCGCCCGCTTGGCCGCCTCCGTGGTCAGCTCGGGCACGAGGCCGATGGCCACCACGCGGAGCCCACCCTTGGCGCTGGAACAGGCGAGGCGCACGGCGAAGTCCGAAAGGCCCAGGCCGCAGGCCTCTTGGAGGCGGCTCAGGGCCTCGTGCAGGCCCTCGGTGATGTCGTTTTCCGCCGTGGTGAGGGCCTGGGCCTGGCCCACCACCTGGCCTCCCTCCAGGTCCACCGCCACCAGTTTGGTGTAGGTGCTGCCGAAGTCAATGAGCAGGGCGAAGGTCATAGGCGTTCGTACTTCTCCACATCCCACACGAAGAGGACGGCCCCGCCGATCTCCCCCTCAATGGGTTCGTTGAGGAAGGGGGCGTCCTTGGGGTGCACGACCTGCTTGCGCGAGTGGCAGTGCTGGCGGATGACCCCCAGGACCATCTCCACTTTCTCGGCCTCCACGCCAATGAGGACCACGTTGTTGGAGCCGCGGAGGAACCCACCGGTGGCGTGGATCTTGGTGGCCCGACATCCGACCTCCACCAAGGCGTTCAGGAGGTCCTCCACGTCCTCATCCTGGACCATCGCGGCGATCAACTTCATGCCCATATCGTTCCTCTCTCAGACATCCCTGGCGTGCCAGAAGGCATGCCCTACGAATCCGTTCAATCCGTTCTGACCTCACCCCCACCCTCTGGCCCCCTTCCCCTCTCCGACTCGGAGGGGGAGATGGGGAGAGGTCTGCACGGGTCAGGGGCCTGCCCCTGCACCCCTACCCACCGCCCT
>JBMFPD010000317.1:0-3260 GCA_049969295.1 Anaerolineae bacterium
CCTCAGGGGGAGGCGAGGGGGCGGACCCTGAGGGAAAGGGCCCTTCGCAAAGCCGAGGCCACGGCGAAGCCTCCTGCGGCCACCAGGATGATGGTCGCCCCTGAGGTGAGGTTGAAGGCGTAAGAGGCCCACAGCCCCAGGGTGGTGAAGAGGATCCCCAACCCGCTCCCCAGGAGCATCATCCCCTTGAGGTCCCGGGCGAACTGACCGGCGATGGCCGCGGGGATGGTCAGAAGGGCGATGACCAGGATCAGGCCCACCACCCGCATCATCACCACCACCGTGAGGGCGATGAGGCACAGGAGCGCCATCCACAGGGCTTCCACCGGCACGTTTTCCACCCTGGCGAAGGCCTCGTCAAAGGAGATGGCCAGGAACTCCTTGTAGAACAGGACCACCACGGCGGCGATGGCCAGGTCCAGCCCAACCATGAGGAGGAGTTCCTCCCGGGGCACGGTGAGGATGCTCCCGAAGAGGTAACTCATGAGGTCGGCTTTGTACCCTGGCGTCAGGTCCAGGAGGACGATGCCGAGGGCCATCCCCACGGCCCACAGGATGCCGATGAGGGTGTCGGCCCGCTGGCGGGTGCGTCTCTGCACCGCGCCCATCCCCAGGGCCGAGAGGACGCTGAAGGCGACAGCCCCCCACACCGGGTTGAAGCCGAGGTAGTACCCCAGCCCAATGCCGCCGTACGCGGCGTGGGCGATGCCGCCGCTGATGAAGACGATGCGGTTCACCACCACCAGCGCGCCGACGACCCCGCAGGCGATGCTCACCAGGAAGCCGGCCAGAAGCGCATGGCGCATGAACTCGTACTGCAAGGCCTCTATCATCGTCCCTCCTCTCTGTGGGAAGCGAAGACTCGGTGGGGCAAGCCGTGGGCGATGAGGTCCACCGGGCACACGTACCCTTCCTTCAGCATCTCTGCGGTGATCTCCTTGGAGGCGTGGTAAATGAGGCGCCGGTTCAGGCAGCCCACCGTCTTCACGTAGGAGGAGATGGCCCCCACGTCGTGGGAGACCATGAGGATGGTGATCCCTTGCTCGGCATTGAGGCGCTGCAGGAGGTCGTAGATGCTGGTGCGCATCTCCGAGTCCACGCTGGCCAGGGGCTCGTCCAGGAGGAGGATCTTCGGCTCCTGCGCCAGGGCGCGGGCGATGTAGACGCGCTGCCTCTGCCCCCCGGAGAGTTCCCCGAAGAGCCGGTCGCGGTGCTCCCACATCCCCACCTGGCGCAGGAGTTCTGCCACGGCCTCGTCATCCTCCCGGGTGAAGCGCCGCAGGAGCCCCCGGCGGCCCAGCCGGCCCATGCGCACCACATCCCACACCTGGATGGGGAACTCCCGGTCAAACTCCACCACCTGAGGCACGTAGCCAACGTACCGCCGGCCCTCCTTGACCTCCATGCCCAGGACGCGCACTTCGCCCCGCAGGGGCGGGTGCAGGCCCAGGAGCACTTTGAGGAAGGTGGTCTTGCCACCCCCGTTGGGCCCGATGAGGCCGACGAAGTCCCCTTCCTCCACCGAGAGGTTCACATCCTGGAGCACGACCTCTCCATCGTACCCTGCCCACAGGCCGCGGACGGAGATGACCTCCCGCGGCCCGGCCGCCTGTCGCTCATGCACCATCCCCTGCCTCCTCGGCGAAGATGTCACGCCAGAGGTCACAGAGATTTTGGGTTTTTCCTCTGTGTTCTCTGTGGTTCATCTCAGGGCCTCGGCCAGGGCCTGTGCGGTCCGACGCAGGTTCTCCAGCCAGTCCTCGGCCAGGGGACTCACCAGCACGACCCGCCCCCCGATCTCCCGGGCGATCACCTCCGCGGAGCGCGTGCTGAACTCTGGCTCGGCGAAGACCACGGTGATCCCCTCCTCCCGGGCCTCCCGGATGAGGTCCGCCAGTTCCGCCGCGCTGGGCTCCTGGCCCTCAACCTCAATGGGCACCATCTCCAGGCCGTACTCACGGGCGAAGTAGCCCCAGGCCGGGTGGAAGACCATGAACTTGCGGCGTGGGGTATCCCGCAGCAGGCCCCGGATCTCCTGGTCCAGGGCGTCCAGGTCGGCCAGGAATGCCTCCAGGTTGGCCCGGTACTCTTCCTGGTGCGCGGGGTCCAGGTCGGCCAGAGCCCCGTAGATGGCCTGGGCCTGGACCTTTACGAGGCGCGGCGAGAGCCAGATGTGGGGGTCCAGGGTCTCGTCGCCCGCTTCTTCCGCTCCCTCGGCTCCGTGCGCGTGGTGGGCCAGCGAGGGCATCCGCTCAATGCCCTGGGAGGTATCCACAATGCGCATCCGCGGGTTGGCGGCGGTGAACTTGTCCATCCAGGCGGACTCAAAGGGCAGGCCGATGCGGAAGTAGACCTGCGAGCGGCTCAGGGCCCGCAACTGTTCGGGCCTCGGCTCGTAGGTGTGGGGGTCGGCCCCGGGCCCCACCATCACCGTCACCTGGACGTGCTCACCGCCGACCCGTTCCACGAAGTACTTCTGAGGCGGGATGCTCACCGTCACCTGCACCGCGCCCCCTGCAGGCGCGGGTGTGGCCGGGGCACAGGCTCCCAGCGCGGCGGCTGTGCCCACCGCAAGGCAGAGTGCCAGGGCGACCGCATGTTGCTTCACGAGTTCCCCTCCTGACATTCAGCGCAGAGGCCGAAGAGTTGCAGTAGGTGCCCATCCACCCGGTAGCCGGTCTCTGCCTCCACCCGGGCGATGAACCCTTCCAGGTCCTCGCTGCCAGCGAACTCCACGGCCCGGCCGCAGGTGCGGCAGACCACTGCGTGGCAGTGCCCCGGGGAGGCTGGGACATAGCCGTGGCACTCCCCCTCTCCGTGGACCCGACGCACCAGCCCCAGGTCGGCGAAAAGGGCCAGGGCCCTGTACACAGTGACAAGGCCCAGGGCCGGGTACAGCCGTCGGCCCCGCTCCAGCACCTCCTGAGCGGACAGGGGCTCCCTGGCCTGCTCCAGCACTTCCATCACCACCTGGCGGGGTCGGGTCACGCGGCATCCGGCCGCGGCCAGCCGTTCTCTCCACTGCTCCATACCGTGCCCTTACTGAAAAAGTTTTTCAGTTGAATTCTACCACGATCTGCCGAGCCTGTCAAACAGCGGGTTTCCTGAAAGCAGGGCCGTCTTGCTCAGGTGCAAGGTCGGACAGATGTCGTCTCGGTTCCACTCTGTTGGTGGATTGGGAGAACGATGGGGGACCTGCTCCCGCCGGGGATGGACTCTGAGAGAAGGGGGGCAGAGGGTGAAGGTCCAGCGGCATCGGT
>JBMFPD010000318.1:0-3250 GCA_049969295.1 Anaerolineae bacterium
TGAAGAAAGCCCTCCAGCGCATCCGCGAGGCGGTGGCGAGGCTGCCGCAGTAGGGGACCTACCTCACCCCTACCCCCTGGCCCCCTTCCCCTCTCCGAGCCGGAGAGGGGAAGGGGTTGGGGATGGGAGAGGTCACCCCCCTTTCTCGCGCCGCAGGACGCCCACGAAGGGCAGCTGCCGCCAGAGTTCGTCCACGTCCAGGCCGTAGCCGAAGACGTAGCGGTCGGGGATGTCAAAGCCCACGTAGTCAATGGGCACGTGCACCTCGCGACGCTCCGGCTTGCTCAGGAGGCAGCAGACCTTGAGGGAGGCTGGCCGCCGCTCCTTCAGCACGCGGGTGATGTAGTCCAGGGTGCGGCCTGTGTCAATGATGTCCTCCACGACGAGGACGTGCCGCCCCTCAATGTTGGTCTTGAGGTCCATGAGGATGCGCACCACGCCAGAGGACGTGCGCGCCCCCACCCCGTAACTGGAGACGGCCATGAAGTCAATGGCCGTGGGCACGGTGATCTTGCGCATGAGGTCGGCCAGGAAGACCACCGCCCCCCGCAGGATGCAGACCAGGAGCAACTGGTCCACCCCCTCGTAGTCGCGGGAGATCTCAGCCCCCAGTTCGGCCACCCGCTTCTGGATCGCCTCCTCGGGGATCAACACCTCTTCCAGGAACTCTTCGTATGCGAGCATGTCTGCCTCCTTCCTGTGCGGTGGTGACCTGGCTCACTCATCCCAGAAGGCGCCCTGGATGGCGCTGAGCCTCTGGCGTGCCAGGGCGCAGTACGCCTCGGAGATGTCGTACCCTATGAAGCGCCGCCCCAGCCGCGCCGCTGCCAGCGCCGTGGTTCCGCTCCCCAGGAAGGGGTCCAGGACCGTGTCGCCGCGGCTCGTGTAGAGGAGGATGAGGCGGCGCGGCAGTTCCTCGGGGAAGGGCGCGGGGTGGCCCACCCGCGTGGCGTTCTCCGTGGGGAACTGCCAGATGCTGCGGGTCCAGTCCACAAAATCCTGGTTGCGGATGCCGCTCCCCTCCTCCCGGGCCGGCAGCCGCCAGTCCTCCTTGCAGAAGACCAGGATGTACTCGTGCACATCCCGCAGGACAGGGTTGGTGGGCCGGGCGAAGGACCCCCAGGCGGTGGAGACGCCCACGCTGGGCCCCTTGTCCCAGATGATCTCGCCCCGCATGAGGAACCCCAACTTCAGCATCCGCACCGTGATGAGGGCGCTCAGGGGCACGTAAGGCGTGCGGTCCGTGTTGGCCACGTTGATGGCGATGCGCCCTCCCCGGCAGAGGACCCGGTAGCACTCCCGCCAGACCTCGTCCAGGAAATCCAGGTATTCTTCCAGCGGGCGCGCGTCGTGGTAGCCAGCATACCCTTTGGCCACGTTGTAGGGGGGCGACGTGACGACCAGTTGTACTGACCCGTCGGAGACCTCCCGCATGTCGCGGCTGTCACCGCAGACGATGAGCCCTTCGGGGAATTCGTAGACGATCCTCCCTTGCCTGTCGTCCACGGATGGCTTCCCTCCTCCAAGCAGCGGCATTGTAGCCAAATCCGCCCCTTCAAGCAAACGGGACGACGCGGCAGACCAACCCCTTCAGGTATTCGCCCTCCGGGAAGGAGAGGAGCACTGGGTGGTCCGAGGCTTGCGTCAGCCGTTCCAGGACCTGCGCCTCTTGCCCAGCGTCCAGGCTCGCGCCGAAGACGACCTTCTGGAAGAGGTCCCCAGAGACGGCCCCGGAGCAGGAAAAGGTGAAGAGGACCCCGTCCTCCTCCAGCAACTGAAAGGCCAGCAGGTTGATGTCCTTGTACCCCCGCGTGGCGGCAGGCACGTCGGCCGCGCTGCGGGCGAACTTGGGCGGGTCCAGGACGATGAGGCCGAACCGGCGCCCCTCGTCTCGGAGCCGCCGGAGGACTTGGAAGACGTCGCCGACCACGAATTCGGCCTTTCCCTCCCCCCAGCCGTTCAGGGCGAAGTTCCGCCGGGCGAGGTCCAGGGCCCGCTCCGAGGCATCCACGTTCACCACGTGGGCTGCGCCCCCCTGGAGGGCGTAGAGGCCGAACCCTCCCGTGTAGGCGAAGGCATTGAGGACCTCTCGCCCCGCCGCATACCGCAGGAGTTTCGCCCGGTTCTCCCGCTGGTCCAGGTAGAAGCCGGTCTTGTGGCCCTCCCGCAGGTCCACCCAGAAGCGCAGCCCCCCTTCCTCTATCTCCAGCAACTCCGGCGGCGCCTCTCCCCACAGGGTGCCAGTGGTCTGGGGCAGGCCCTCTTTCCCGCGCACCGGTTCATCGTCCCGCTCGTAGATGCCCTGCGGCCGCAGGAGGTCCACCAGGGCATTCACCAAGAGGTCGCGGCGCCGGTCCACCCCCAGGGCCAGGAACTGCACCACGAGGAACGGTCCATACCGGTCCACTACGAGCCCTGGCAGGCCGTCGGACTCGGCGTGGACCAGGCGGCAGGCTCCCCGCTCCGCCGCGAGGAGGGAGGCCCGCCCGCGGAGGGCCACCTGAAGTCGGCGCCGCCAGAAGCCCTCATCTATCTCTTCCTCTGGCGTCCAGGTGAGGAGGCGTACGACGATCTGCGAACGCCGGTTGAGCATCCCGCGGGCCAGGAACGTCCCATCGTCGGCCAGGACGTCCACCACATCGCCGTCGGCTGGGCGCCCCTCAATGCGCGCCACCGCGCCGGAGAAAACCCAGGGGTGCCGCCGCAGGACCGATTTCTCCCGCCCCGGCCTGAGGATCACCCGTCCTTGCACCTGGGCGCACCTCCTTCGGCCCCGGAAGCCCCCTCCCCCGCCTCGCGCCTCAGCCAGACCTCCACCGCCCGCCGTGTGGTCGGGGTGAGGAGGAACCGCTCGTCCACCCGCCATCCCACCACCCAGGCGATCGCCTCACCACTCACGAGGAGTGGCCAGCGGTCCCGCCCCTGGCGGGGCAGTTTCACGTTGATCAGGAATTCCCGCACGAGGACGGAAGCCCCACCCATGCCCGAGGGGTGGAAGCGGTCGCCCGGCCGCCGGGGGCGCAGCACCAGGGGCCCCTGCAGCGCCTCCGCACGGAGGAACGCCCGCCACCGGTCCTCCCGGGCGGCCAGCACCATCTCCCCGGGCGCGTGGACTTCCACCGTGCGCACCCGCACGCGCCAGCCCGTGCCGGGGATCTCCACCTCGCCCTCCTCCGGCAACGCCAGGGGTCCCTCCAGGAGCGGCCCTTCCTCCCACGAGGAGGGCAGAGGAGCCCCCTCCTCCCCCACC
>JBMFPD010000319.1:0-3236 GCA_049969295.1 Anaerolineae bacterium
GGGGGTGGGGCCTGGCGTGGGTGGCGTGAAGCGCACGAGGCGGAAGGCGTCCAGCCGCGCCCCGGCCTCCCGGCCCCGCACGGTGAAATGGTGCGTCCCCGCGTCCAGCGTGTAGATGATGGGGTCCGGCCCAGCGAAGCGATCCTTCACGGGGGCGCACACCCACCACTGGGAGACCGGGATGTCCCACAGGGCATCCTCGCCGCCGTCCATGCGGGCGTAGAACGAGTCGCTATCCACGTCCAGCCCCCAGACCCGCGCCTCCACAATCCAGTAGCCTGGCTGGTCCAGGGTGAAGGTCATGGTCACCCAGCCGGCATATTTCACCGTGGAGTAGACGTATTCCCCGCCGGAGGCCCCGGGATGGGAGCCCACCGTCATAGGGACCATGATGAAGCCGTTCTCGGCCTCGTAGTCGGCGCAGCCGAAGGTGGGCGTGGGGGTAGGGGTGCGGGTCGCGGTTGCCGTCGCCGTGGGCGTGGGGGTGGAGGTCGGCGTATGGGTAGGCGTGGAGGTGGCGGTGGGCGTGGCCGTCGCCGTCGGGGTGGGGGTGGAGGTCGCGGTGGGCGAGGGCGTCGGTGTGGGCTCCCGGTACCAGACCACGAGGCGCGGCCGCTTTCCCATCTCCGGATACTCGCTGCTGGCCACATTGTACTGCACGGCCGTGTTCCCCGTGCCCCGCACGACGATCCCATGGTTCGCCCCGGGCGCATCCACCCACCCCTGCACCAGGGGGCCCACTTCAAACCCCACCCAGACGCTCTGGGTGGTCCATGCCCCGCTGTCGGCTGGGGTCTGCGCGCGATCCGAGGGGCCGTTGCAGCCAGCGACCTGCCAGGGCTCTCCTGTGCGGGCCAGATCCCAGGTGGCCTGCAGTTCCTCCCAGGGACGGCGCACCTCGTAGACGCTGGCCTGGAGGCCGCTGGCGTTGGACTGGGAAAGGACCCAGAGTTCCAGCCGCGCCCGCTCCACCTGCGCGCCTGGAGGCAGGACCCCCGCTAGGTCAAAGCGGAGGAGGGAGGCCATCGCATCCTGGGTGCGGACGGCCAGATAGGACGTGGAACCGTAGTTGGAGGTGCGGGACCAGGCGTTCAGGTAGGTGTCGGCCGTCCCCGAGTAGCCGTCCAGTCCCTGCTGCAGGACGACCTGCACGAGGCCCTCCTCTCGGACAGCCCTCTCAGGGGGCATGGCCTGGCTTGTGCCCGGCCGCGCCCCGAGCCAGGCCAGGAGGAAGAGCACCCCTGCCAGCACTGCGTACCCTGCCCCATACCGTTGCCACGTTCTCATGCCTGCCTCCTCAGCGACAAGTGCGTAAGGCACGCCTCCCGGCGTGCTCCCCTTCCCTCCCCGCACCGGGGAGGGAAGGGGCCGGGGGATGGGAGAGGTTGCCAAGCCCAACCTCACCCCTGCCCCGGTCGGGGGATAGGGAGAGGTCCCCATCTAGTATGACGCCCTAGACCCCCAGGTAGGTGCGGAACCAGGCGATGGTCTTCTCCATTCCCTCTTCAAAGGAGACCTTGGGTTCCCACCCCAGGATCCGGCGGGCCTTGGAGATATCGGGGCGGCGGACGCGGGGATCGTTCTCCGGCAGGGGCTTGAAGACGATGCCGGCCCGGTTGCCGGTCATGGCGTTGATGCGCTGCGCGAACTCCAGGATGGTCATCTCCTCGGGGTTGCCCAGGTTGACCGGCTCCACCTCGTCGGAGAAGGTGAGGCGGATCAGCCCCTCAATGAGGTCCGAGACGTAGCAGAAGGAGCGGGTCTGGGTGCCGTCGCCGTAGACGGTGAGGGGCTCGCCCCGCAGGGCCTGGCCGATGAAGTTGGGGACGACGCGGCCGTCGTCCAGGCGCATGCGGGGGCCATAGGTGTTGAAGATGCGGGCGATGCGGGTATCCACGCCGTGGGCGCGGTGGTAGGCCATGGTCATGGCCTCGGCGAAGCGCTTGGCCTCGTCGTACACCCCCCTCGGCCCGATGGGGTTCACGTTGCCCCAGTAGTCCTCCGTCTGGGGGTGCACCAGGGGGTCGCCGTACACCTCCGAAGTGGAGGCCAGGACGAAGCGGGCCCTTTTGGCCAGGGCCAGGCCCAGGGCCTTGTGGGTCCCCAGGGCACCCACCTTGAGGGTCTGAATGGGGTACCTCAGGTAGTCTATGGGGCTGGCTGGCGAGGCGAAGTGCATCACCACGTCTATCGGCCCGCTCACGTAGATGTAGTTGGTCACGTCGTGTTTGATGAAAAGGAAGCGATCGTGGCCGGCCAGGTGCTCAATGTTGCGGATGTTGCCCGTGATCAGGTTGTCCATGCAGATGACTTCGTGGCCTTCGGCCAGGAAGCGATCGCAGAGGTGGGAGCCCAGGAACCCGGCTCCCCCCGTGATCAGGATGCGCATGTCGGTTCTCTCTCCTTCTCCCAGAGCCATGTGATGAGGGCCATCGTCAGAGCGTAGACGAAGGCCAGGTCCACCAGGAAGTAGATGTTGTCAATGAGGCCATGGGCCAGTGCCCCGGCCATGCTGCCCGTGAGCCCCGCGGCCAGGGCGCGGGCATCCGGATCGCCCGCGCGGCGCCAGAGATCCAGCGCCCGGCGGAAGAAGGCAACCGCCGTCACCCCGAAAGCCCCGAGCCCCAGGAGGCCCGTGCGGGTCCAGAAGTCCAGGAGCGCGTTGTGGGGGTGGGAGAGGTTCAGTTCCTGCCAGGCGCTGGGGAGCACGTAGCGGGTGCGGTAGAGGTACAGGAAGTTGTCCGGCCCCACGCCGAACAACGGGTGATCCAGGATCATGTTGCCTGCACTCTGCCACAACTGGAGGCGGAAGAAGGCTGTCCCTTCCTGCAAGTTAAGAAGGGACTGGACGCGGGGCGTGTGGGCCAGGGGCACCAGGGCGAGGGCCATCACCGCCAGGGCACCCGCGGCGGCGAGGAGCGTACGCCGCCCTCCCAAAGCCCCCAGGACCAGAAAGGCGACGGGCAGCGCCAGGAACCAGGCCCCGCGGGAGAAGGTCAGGTACAGCCCCACCATGAGGAAGGCCAACACGCCGCTGTAGAGCCCCTTCCGCCACTCCCGGTGCCCCCAGACGAGGTAGGCCGCGGCGATGGGGACCACCCGTTCCAGGAAGAGGGCCAGGTTGTTGGGAGATCCATAGAGGGCCCGCACCCGCCGCACCCCTTCGGCCTCAATGGCCCCCGCCCCCAGGACGTACTGCCCCAGCCCCCAGAGGGAGAGGAGCGCCGCCGCCAGGA
>JBMFPD010000320.1:0-3213 GCA_049969295.1 Anaerolineae bacterium
GGGGCGCGTTTGCGGGCCACCAGGAAGTGGGAGAGCCCCAGGGCCCGCAGCGGGGTGCGTTCCAGGAACCGGGCGGCGCGCCGCAGCATCCGCCCGAGGACCGGCCGCGTGGCTTCCAGGCGGTCAAAGCCGGGGAAAACCTGCGTGTGGTGGCAGATGTCCAGGCCGGCCGCGGCCACCAGCGCGGCCAAACGCCTCCGGCTGTAGGCCCGCACATGGGGCGCTAGCCGGTCCCGCAAAGGGGTGGGCAGCCAGTTCACCAGGGGCACGTTGCCGAAGTGGTACCGCCCCCGCCAGACCACCCCGTGGGTCTCAAAGGGGAAGCCGCGGTTGGGGACGAAGAGGACCAGGGCCCCTCCCGGCCGAAGCACCCGCGCCGCTTCCCGCAGCGCCTGCAGGTCGTCCTCCACATGCTCCAGGACTTCGTGGCTGAAGACCACATCGAACGAAGCGTCGCTGAAGGGCAGCCGCTCTACCGAGGCCACGGCGAAGAGAGCCCCCCGGGCCCGCTCCTGCGCTTCCCCCACCCGTTCCGCCTCCAGGTCCACCCCCACGACCTGCGCGCCGGCCTCCTGTAGGGCATGGGCGTAGGCCCCGACGCCACACCCAGCATCCAGGACACGCCGGCCCCCCAGGTCCACGTGCGCCCGCACCAGGTCCAGGCGGTAGGCCTGTCCCGCCCGCCACCAGTAACTGGGCAACCCCCGGGTGCAGGCCTTGTCGGGGGGCTCGGCCGGGGTGAAGACCAGGACGAAGAGGGCCATCATCGCCAGGACCAGGCCCTTCTCCCAGGACCTCAGGGGGGTCACGTCGTCCAGGGGGACGGCCCGGCGCCGGCCGAAGAAGAAGACCAGGAGGGCCCACAGGAACCACCCCTGCCACAGGAGCCCCATGAAGGCCAGGGCCCCTGTGAGGGCCAGAGTGAGGGTTCGGGCGCGGTCGCCCAGGGCCGAGGCGACGATGTGCCCCCCGTCCAACTGCCCGGCCGGGATCAGGTTGAGGCCGGTCACCAGGAGCCCAGCCCACCCGGCGAAGGCCACCGGGTGCAGGAAGACATCCCACCCGCCGGAGGGGAGGAAGCGGCCGAACATGAGCACCTTGATGAGGGCGTAGAGGATGGAATTCCCTTCCATCATAAAGGGTTGCCCCACCGGGAGGGGTTCCACGGTGGAGAGGCTCAGGCCCAGGACGAGGACGGGAATGGCCACGATCAGCCCTCCCAGAGGACCGGCCATCCCGATGAGGAGCGCGGCCCGGCGGTTGGGAGGGGGCGTGCGCATGTTGATGAAGGCCCCCATGGTGCCGAAGGGCCCGACCGGCAGGGGGATGAAGTAGGGCAGGCTCACCGAAACCCCCAGGCGACGGGACACAAAGTAGTGGCTGAGTTCGTGGGCCCCGAGGATGGCCATCAGGGAGAGGGCGAAGGGCCACCCGACGAGGGGATGGCGGAGGATTTCCTCCTCGCTGGAGGCGGTCATGGTCGCCCCCACCCAGAGGGTAGAAAGGACCGTGGCCACCAGCAGGAGGAGGTTGAGCCAGGGGCGGCTCTGGCCAGGGGCGAGGACCCCTGGGACCACGACCATGACGGGCTCCTTCTTCTCCCAGCGGAAGAGGAGCGTGTAGCCGCGGGCCTGGAAGCGCGGGGCCAGCAGCCGGTAGGCCTGATCCGTAGGGATCAGGAAGCGACCCCGCAGGCGGAAGGCCCCGGGCGGTTGCGGCAGCGCCGTCACATCCGACACCGCGAAGACATCGCCCGCAAGGTGGGCGAATTCCCAGAACATCGGCGGCAGGCCCTCGTGTTGGGCCTCGTGGAACGCGTCAGAGTCCGACATATCCACCTATCACATGCGATGCAGGTCCCGCCCGGGACTCACTGAATCCAGTAGGAGATGGTGTCTTCCCTTCTCGTATCGTATCCTATACCATGTCGCGCAGGGAAAGGCCCCGCGCCTTCGCCCGCTGCAGCATCCACTCCATCCGGTCCCGGGGTGGCTCGGGGACCTCCTCCGCCGGGCGCGGTTCCAGCCGCAGGGCCCCGGTGGAGCAGGCCAGGACGCACTGGCCGCACCCCAGGCAGCGCATCGCGTCCACCTGGCACACGTCGTCCACCACCGCGAGGGCGCCGAACTGACACCGCTCCACGCACTCGCCGCAGCCGGTGCACAGGGCCGCGTCCACCTGGCTGCGGAAGGGCGAGCGGGCCACCGCGTTCAGGATGCCGAACTCGCGGATGCCCCGCAGGAGGCCGCAACTGCAGGTGCAGCAGTTGCAGATGTAGCCATGCCGTCCCTGCACGTTGTTCACGGTGTGCACCAGGCCCGCGTCCCTGGCCGCGGCGAGAACCGCGTAGGCCTCTTCCCGGGTGAGGGGCCGGATCCCCTCCCCTTCGGCGTGGTCAAAGGCGTGTTCGTACGGAGAGAAGACCAGGCAGTTCTCCACCGGATGGCTGCAGGGGTGCCCGGCCAGGCGCCGCTGGACGCGGCAGATGCAGTCCCGCACGCCGAAGGACCGGGCCTCCGCCAGGATGCCCTGGACCTGCTGGTACGGCGCGATCTCTATCCTCGTAGGCACGGCCTCCTGGACCGGGATCACGCGGTGGAAAGCGGGCTCCACACGCAGGGCTTCCTGGGTGTAGGCCTCCTGGAAGTACTGCTCCACCAGCCGGGCCAGTTCTGCGTCCATCCTGGGCAACTGGGCTTCGTAGATGCCCACCACCCAGGGGAGGAGGCCGAACTGGAGTTCCCCCTCCTTGTGCCGGGCCAGGATAAGGCCACGCCGGGCCATGTCTTTCAGCCGCTGGAGAGCCTCTTCCGGGGCCAGGCCAGCCCGCCTGGCGATCTCGGCTGCCGGCTCAGGCCGGAGGCGCATCGTGGCTGCCAGCGCAGCCTCCTCTGGCCGGAAGAGGCGCGCCAGGATCTCCAACTCCACGCCGCTTTCGGTGCGGGGGAAGCCATTGGGGATGGCATCCAAACGGCTGGCCAGGCGCTCGTAGGCGGTGCGTTCCGTCTCGTGCATCTCGTTGCCTCCTTCGGCAAACGGGGACCTGGATGGCCCGGCCTGCGGACCGGGCCGACCACCGTCAGCGGGGCCATTATACACCACTGGGGCACGGGGTGCAATCGGGAGAGGTGAACCCCACCCTACCCCCGCCGCCTTCGGCGGCACCCCCTTCCCTCCCCGATGCGGGGAGGGAAGGGGGTGGGGGGATGGGAG
>JBMFPD010000321.1:0-3203 GCA_049969295.1 Anaerolineae bacterium
GGATGAAGGGCATGTCCAGACAGGCCTTGCAGCAGAAGGTTGGGTTCGCCCTCCTGACCTTTGCGGCCATCGTGGTGGTCATCCCCATCGTCTCGGTCATCGGGTACATCATCTGGCAGGGGGCTGGGGCCATCAGTTGGGAGTTCCTGACAGCCATGCCCCGCAACGGGATGAAAGAGGGGGGCATCTTCCCGGCCATTGTGGGCACCGTTCTCCTGACCTTCGGCACGGCCATCGTCTCCATTCCCCTGTCCATCGGCGCGGCCATCTACCTGGCCGAGTACGCGCGGGATACCTGGCTGACGCGCCTCATCCGCCTGGCCATCGTCAACCTGGCCGGCATCCCCTCGGTGGTCTACGGCCTCTTCGGTCTGGGGATGTTCGTCCTCTTCTTGAAGTTGGGCACTTCCATTGTGGCGGGTTCCCTGACCCTGGGCCTCATGACGCTGCCAGTGGTCATCAGCACGGCGGAGGAGGCGATCCTCTCGGTGCCTCAGTCGTTCCGGATGGTGAGCATTTCCCTGGGCGGGACCCGCTGGCAGACGATCCGCTACCAGGTCCTGCCCCATGCGCTCCCTGGCATCCTCACCGGCATCATCCTGGGGCTGGAGCGGGCCGCGGGGGAGACGGCGCCCATCCTCTTCACCGTGGCCGCCTTCTACCTGCCCCAGTTGCCCCGCTCCCCCCTGGACCAGACCATGGCCCTCCCCTACCACCTGTACGTCATCTCCACCCAGGTGCCGGGGATGCCCCTTTCGGTCCAGTACGGGACGGCCCTCGTGCTCCTGGCCTTCGTCCTTTCCCTGACCACGGTGGCCACCATCATCCGCAGCCGGGTCCGTCGCCGGCGACAGTGGTGAGGCCTATGGATGCCAAGGCCGTGCCCCAAGCCAAGTTCAGCATCCGCAACCTCACCTTTGCCTTTGACGGCAAGCCCGCGCTCCGCAATGTGAGCCTGGACATCTACGCCAACCAGATCACGGTGGTCTTCGGGCCTTCGCGGGCGGGGAAGTCGGTCCTCTTGCGCACCCTCAACCGCCTCAACGATCTGGTGGAAGGGACGGAGATGCAGGGCCAGGTCCTCCTGGACGGGGAGGACATCTACGCCCCAGGGGTGGACGTGGTGGCGCTGCGGCGGCGGGTGGGCATGGTCTTCGCCGTGCCCATTCCCCTCCCGGGGACCATCCGAGAGAACATCACCTACGGCCTGCGGCTGGCAGGGGTGCGTTCCCGGGCCCGGTTGGACGAGGCGTTGGAACGGTCGCTGCGGGCTGCGGCCCTCTGGGACGAGGTGAAGGACCGCCTGGACGATTCGGCCTTCGCCCTCTCGGGGGGACAGCAGCAGCGCCTCTGCCTGGCCCGCGTGCTGGCCCTGGAGCCGGAGGTCATCCTGCTGGACAACCCCACCTCAGGCCTGGACCCCATCTCCACTGCCCGGGTGGAGGAGTCGTTGCGCGTCCTCAAGCGCCAGTACACCGTGGTGATGGTGCCCCACAGCGTCCAGCAGGCGGCGCGCATCGCCGACCGGGCCGCCTTCCTCCTGGACGGCGAGCTGGTGGAGGCGGCCGAGGCCGGGGATCTCTTCGTGCGCCCCAGGGACCCCCGCACTGAGGCCTACGTGACCGGGCGGTTCGGATAGTTCGCCTGCGGCGCGCTGCGTTTTGACAGGAATATCTGCAGGGGGTATAATGTTGTAAACCATCTTTTGCAGGCTTGTCAGGGGGCGCCTTCCTTCCTGGCATCTGAACGGGAGAGGCAGTGCCATGGCTGTACGGCAGATTTTGACAGCGGAGAACCCTATCCTGCGGCGCAAGTCCCGCCGGGTCAAGGCCTTTGACAGCGAACTGGAGCGCCTGGTGGACGACATGATTGAGACCATGCACGCGGCCCGCGGCCTGGGCCTGGCTGCGCCCCAGGTCGGTGTGCTGCAGCGGGTCATCGTCATTGAACTGCCGGAGGACGAAGAGGACCCTCAAAGCGGCAAGCGCTATGTCCTGGTGAACCCGGAGATCGTGCGCCGCGAAGGGGAGGAGGTGGCAGAGGAAGGGTGCCTTTCCATCCCTGGGTACGTGGGGCTGGTGCGGCGGGCGAGCAAGGTCGCTGTGCGGGCCCAGACGCCCAAAGGCAAGCACATCCGCCTGGAGGGGGAAGGGCTGCTGGCCCGCGCCCTTCAGCACGAGATTGACCATCTGGATGGCATCCTCTACATTGACCGGGTGGAGAAACCGGAGGACATCCGCGCCCTGGAGCCAGAGGAGCGGTGGGACCGCGCCCCTGAGGCCGAACAGGCGGCCCGCTGAGGTTCCCATCGGAACCCTGCCTGCGGGGAGGGCCGGGCCAAGATGGACCTCTACGAGGCGATCTATCGGCGCCGGAGCGTGCGGCGGTACGCCGATGCGCCGGTGGAAGAAGCGAAACTCCTGCGCATTCTGGAAGCCGCCAGATTGGCCCCCTCGTGGAGGAATGGCCAGTGCTGGCGGTTCGTTGTGGTGCGGGATCGGGAGACGATCCGACGGCTGGCCAGGGAGCAACCTCTGGGGTACCAGATCAACCGCTGGCTCCAGAGCGCGCCAGTGGTGGTCGTGGCCTGCGCCGACCCCCGGGCCAGCGGGCGGAGGGAGGACCAGGACTTCTACCTGGTGGATGTGGCCATCGCTCTGGAGCATCTGGTCCTGGCGGCCACGGCGGAGGGGCTGGGGACGTGCTGGATCGGTGCCCTGGACGAGGGGAACATCCGCCGCATCCTGGGCATCCCGGAGCACATCCGGGTGGTGGCAATGACCCCTGTGGGCTACCCGGCCGAAGACCCGGGCTGGTTTGACCGGGCAGTCAGGACGGCGGTGGGGAGCAGGCGCCGCAAACCTCTGGAGGAGATCGTCCACTGGGACCGGTGGGGACAACAAAGCCCGCCATCCCTGCAGGATGGCGGGCCCGTTGCACCGGATGGTGCCGAAGGTGGGATTTGAACCCACATGGGCCTTCGCCCACTGCGCCCTGAACGCAGCGCGTCTGCCAAGTTCCGCCACTTCGGCCCTTTGCGGCCTTTTATATACCACAAGTGGCGCATCTTGTCAAATCGCGGGGGCTGCGGTTGCGGTTGCATCTTGTGTTGGTGAGTCGGGGGCGCGGGAAGACCGACCTCTCCCACCGCCAAAGGCGGCGGGGGTAGGGTGAGGTTCACCTCGCGGCATGGGACCACAAGG
>JBMFPD010000322.1:0-3198 GCA_049969295.1 Anaerolineae bacterium
CCACCGACACTCCCACTCCTCTGCCGACAGAGGCCATCATCTACATCGTGCAACCTGGCGACACGCTCCTCTCCATCGCCCAGGACTACGGGGCCTCCATGCAGGTGCTGATGACCGTCAACCGCATTGAGGACCCCTCCCGCCTCCGGGCCGGGCAGGAACTGATCATCATCCCCGGCACCCCCACCCCTCCGCCCACGGACACGCCCCTTCCGCCCCCCACGGCCACGCCGGGCCCGCCTCTCCCCGCGCCCTTGCCTCTGTGGCCTCCCGACGGGGCAGTGGTCGCGGAGGAGGTGCCGGCCCTCCTCTCCTGGACCTCGGTGGGCCTCCTGGCGGAGGACCAGTGGTACCTGGTGCGGGTGTGGCCGGCCGACACCGTGGGGGCGGAGCCCGTGGCGGAGGTGCTCCTTAAAGAGACGTCCTGGCACCTGCCGCCGACCCTGGCCCCTGAGCCCGGGGAGCCCGCCCGACGCTACCGGTGGGAGGTCTGGGTGGTGCAGGCGGAAGCGCCCCCTGAGCCGGAAGGCAGTGGAATGGGGGCTGCAGAGGCCGATGCCGGCGGACCAGGCCGCCCGCTCCCACCCCTCACCTACCTGAGCGCACCCGGCCCGAGCCGGGTCCTCGTGTGGGGAGGGTAACTCACCAACCGCCGTGCAAGTGGCGCAGGGGAGAAGCACCGTGCCCGAAAAGAGATACACCATCCGACGCCCTTCCTCCCAGGGCGACCCCCAACGGGTCCTCGCTCTCCTTCGGGAAGCGGAAGCCTGTGTCCACTCTCTGGAGGAAGTGGTGGAGGAAGGGGCCGAGTGCGCCGCCGTCCTGGAGCGGTTGGCGGAGGTGCGTGCCACGCTGGAACAGGCCGCGCTCACCATCCTGGAACACTACCTGGAAACCTGCCTCTCGGACCCGGCCCACCTGGAGCCCAGGACCCTCCTCCGCGTCCTGGACCTCTTCCTCCGTCTGGCGCCCGTCCGCGGCAAGGTCCCGCGGTAGGGGTGGACTCCGCGCCTGCCCCCTGCGGCAACGGAACCCTTTGCCCCCTCCGAACGTCTACAACGTGACCTGAGTAAGGGCAAAGCAGACGGGCCGCCAGCGCGGCCCAAGGAGGAAGGACCATGAAAAGCCCTCGGACCTTTGCAGCCCTTGCGCTCACCCTGTCCCTGGTGGCAGCCCTCGTGGCTGGCTGCACCGCGGAAGGGAAGCCCATCGCCCTGACCGGCGCAGGCGAGGCCGCCGGGACGGTGCAGGCCCCCCAGGTCCTCTCCGCGGGCAGCGAGCAGGCCACCCCGGTCGGCATGGAACGCTCTCCTGACGAGAAAGTGGCCGAAGAGGAGGTCCCTGGCGCCGACGAAGTGGTGACCTCCGAGGGCGAGCGGATCGCCCCCAGTGGCGCGGCCGGCGCCGGTGCCCCTGGCAAGGTCGGAAGCGGTGCAGTCCCAGGCGAGGGGTCCCAGGCACAGGAGCAGCAGGAAGTGCAGTGGCTTGTCTACCGCAACGAGGAGTTCGGCTTCCAGGTGCGCTACCCTTCGGTGTACGTGCTCATGCCGGTGCTCCAGACCCTGGAGGGGAGCGAGAAGCCCAAACCCGTGGCAGAGTTCCTCTTCCAGGACCAGGACCTGGCCCGTGGGGACACGGCAGCCATGGAGCCGCCCCAGTTCGCCATTCGGGTCTTCGCCAACGACGAGGGCCTCTCGGTAGAGCAGTGGCTCCGCCAGAGCGAGGTCCTGGGGGCGGAGGAATTCCAGGTGGAGGCCTACCCCCTGGCCGGTGCGGAGGGCGTGCGCCTCACCAGCCGGCTCCTCCTGGCACCGGGCCAGCACATCTACGTGGCCAGGGGGCGATACATCTTCCAATTGACGCCCCTGGGCGAGTACAGCAACCAGATGCTGGCCAGTTTCGCCTTCCTGGACTGAGCGGCAACCTACCGCAACCCCTCCTCATCCCTCCCCCTCCCCCTTCCCCTCTCCGACGCGGAGAGGGGAAGGGGGCCAAGGGAGTGGGGCGAGGTCAGGATGGACCACCTCCCCTCACCTTCTCTCCCCTACGGGAACTTCTGCCCAAAAGGGCTTGCGAATTCCGCACGATTTCCCCATTCCTCTTGACAGATTTCGCATTCTATGGTATAATAAGGGCAAGAAATCGCAAGGCGAGGCACCCATGCCCGATTCGGTGGATGAACTGGACCTTCGGATCATCGCCCTCCTGCAGGGGGATGGGCGCATGTCCAATGTGGAGATCGCACGCGCGCTGGGCATCGCCGAATCCACCGTGCGCAAGCGCCTGGAGCGCCTCCTGCAGAACGGCTCGGTGCGCATCGTGGCCATCCCCGACCTCTCCAAAGTGGGGTGGCCGGTGCGGGTGCTCCTCTCCCTGCAAGTCTCGCCAGCCCGCGTGCAGGAGGTCGCCAACCGTCTGGCCGCGCTCCCGGAGGTGCTCAGCCTGCACTTCACCACCGGCGAGTACCAGTTGGCCGCGGAGGTGTGCTTCCCCTCCGAACGGGCCCTGCACGCCTTCCTCAGCGAACGCCTCCCCTCCCTCCAGGGCGTGGTGCGGCTGACCTGCGCCCAGGTCCTGCAGACGCTCAAGGGGCGTGAGACGTGGCGGCTGCCACCCCCGGCGCCCCCCACCGTCCTGGTGGTGGACGACGACCCGGACTTCGTGGAAGTCACCCGCATCGCCCTCCGGGCCGAGGGGTTTGAGGTGCAGAGCGCTATGAGTGGCCAGGAAGCCCTCCAGGCCATGCGCAGAAACCCACCCGACGTGGTCATCCTGGACGTGATGATGCGGGGCATCCTGGATGGCGTGCGGGTCAGCGACGCCATGCGCCAGGACGAACGGCTGTCCCGCATCCCCGTCCTCATGGTTTCATCCATTCCCGCGTCGCCCTACGCGGAGATGTTCCCAACGGACGAAGCCCTGCACATAGATGGCTTCCTGACCAAGCCGGTCCCGCCCGAACGCCTGGTGGACGAGGTGCGAAGGCTCCTCGCCCGGGAGAGGGCGTCTCCGGCCCGCGAGGCAGCCAGGGGCACGGCCAGCCCCTGAAACGAACGAGAGGGGGTCGCAGCACTCCCCCCCACACACAAGGAGGAAAGAGATGAAAGCCAAGATCCTGGTGGTGGACGACGATCCAGACTTCGTGGAAGTGACCCGGACGGTCCTGGAGAAACACGGCTAGGCGGTCATCACCGCGGC
>JBMFPD010000323.1:0-3194 GCA_049969295.1 Anaerolineae bacterium
CTCCTGGACCGGCGTCGTGCGCTCCTGGCGGACCTGTACCGGCCTGGGAGGATGTTGAGCGGAGCCTTGCGCCTCCGCATCGTGCAGGCCGCGCTCCTCCTGCCGCCCGAGGAAGGCGTGACGTGGCTGGAATCCATCCAGGAAGACCTGGCGGAACGGGAGGATGCCGGGCTCGGGGCGCGGCCCCGCATCCTCCTCTATGGCCCCACGCTGGCAGACCTGGGCCTGGCTCAGTGGGTGGAGGATGCCGGAGCCTGGATTGCAGGGGACGACCTCTGCAACGGGTGGCGGACGGCCATCCCCCGGCTCCAGTGGTCGGGCCAGGTGGAGCCTCTCAAGGCCCTGGCGCGCTGGGTGGTGGACTGGCCTGGCTGCCCAGCTCAGCACCGTCCCTCGCGCCCGCGGTCGGAGCGGCTCCTGCGCCGGGTGGAGGAGGTGGGGGCGCAAGGGGTGATCTTCGTGCTGGCCCGTTTCTGCGACCCTTACGCCTTTGACTACCCCGCTCTGGCCGGGGCCCTGGCAGCCCGTGGCATCCCCCACCTCCTGCTGGAGTCGGAACTGACGACGCCGGCGGGGCAGGTCCTGACCCGGGTGCAGGCCTTCCTGGAGACGCTGGAGGCCCGGCGATGACGGAACGGAAGCCCGCCTACCGCAAGTTGCGCACGGCGAAGGACCTGCAGCGCCTGATGCAGCGGCACTACCTGGAGGCGCGCTACCTGCGCCTGGGGCGGCCAGTGGCCTGGGTCACGAGCGGTGCCCCAGTGGAGCCGCTGCAGGCCATGGGCATCCTTCCCGTCTACCCGGAGAACTACGGTGCGCTCTGCGGAGCCCAGCGGGCGGCGGTAGCCCTGTGCCAGGTGGCGGAAGAGCGGGGCTATTCCCAGGACCTCTGTTCGTATGCCCGCAGCCACCTGGGGTCCGTCTTTGACCCCAAGAAGGCCCCCATGTCCGGCCTGCCGAAGCCGGACCTCCTCATCTGTTGCGGCAACATCTGCGACACTGTCGTCAAGTGGTACCAGGCCCTGGCGGAGCACTACCGTATCCCCCTCTTCGTGCTGGACACGCCCTTCGTCTACGGCGAAGAGCCGGACGCGGCGGCGGTGGCTTACGTGCGGACCCAGTTGGAGGAGATGGTTGCCTTCCTGGAGCAGCACACGCGCCGGCGGCTGCGCCTCTCCCGCCTGGAGGAAGTGGTGGAGCACTCCCGGGAGGCCACCCGCCTCTGGACCGAGATCCGCATGGCCTGCAAGGCCAGGCCCTCGCCCCTCAACGCGCCGGACCTCTTCGTCAACATGGCCCCTATCGTGGTCCTGCGGGGCACGCCGGAGGCGGTGCGTTTCTACCGGAGCCTGAAGGCCGAGGTGCTGGAGCGGGTGGAGCAGGGGATCGGCGCCGTGCCGGAGGAACGGTACCGTCTCCTGTGGGACAACATCGCCATCTGGTACCGGCTGTACGGCTTCTACCGCATCTTCAGCGAGCAGGGGGCCTGCTTCGTGGTGGATACGTACACTGGGGCCTGGTCGGCCGATATCCAGATCGGTGGCGACCTCTTTGAGAGCATAGCCCGCACCTACACCGGCGTCCTCCTGAACCAGGGAGTGGGACCACGGGCCCGGCACATGGTCCAACTGGCGCGGGAGTTCCAGGTGGACGGCTTCGTCATGCACCTGAACCGTTCGTGCAAGCCCTATTCGCTCCCCCAACTGGAGATTAAGCGCATCGTCCAGGAAGAGACTGGCCTGCCGGGCCTCCTCTTTGAGGCGGACCACACCGACTCCCGCGTCTACGCGGAGGAGCCGATCCGCACCCGCGTCCAGGCCTTCCTGGAGACGCTGGCGGCCCGGTCGGAGGCGGTCTGATGGCCCTCTACCTGGGGGTAGACCTCGGCGCGCTGACGGTCAAGGTGGTCCTCCTGGACGCAGAGGGTCACTTTCTTTACCAGGCTGTGCGCCCGGGTGGCTACCGGGCCCACGAGGTGGCCCGGGCCCTCGTCCTGGAGGGGCTGGCAGACCTGGGCGGACGGCCGGAGGACGTGGCGGCCGCGGTGGTGACGGGCTACGGCCGCGTCCTGTGCGACCTCTCGGACCTGGTGGCCCGCTCCGAGCAGCGGTCGGAGATCTCCTGCCACGCGCTGGGGGTGCACCATCTGCTTCCCAATGCCCGCACAGTCATAGACATCGGGGGACAGGATAGCAAGGCGATCCGCCTGAACGGGAAGGGGCAGGTAGTGGACTTCGCCATGAACGACCGTTGCGCGGCGGGGACGGGGCGCTTCCTGGAAGTGATGGCCCAGGCCCTGGGAGTGACCCTGGCGGAACTTGGGCCGCTGGCCCTGGCGGCGCGCGACCGGGTCCCCATCAGCAGCACCTGCACCGTGTTCGCCGAGTCGGAGGTGGTCTCGCACCTGGCCCGCGGCGCGGACCGGGCGGCGGTGGCCGCGGGCCTGCACGAGGCCATCGCCCTGCGGATCAAGGGGCTGGCAGCGCGGGTGGGCGTGGAGCCGGAAGTGGTCCTCACCGGGGGCGTGGCCCAGAACCCTGCCGTGGTGGAGTGGCTGGGCCGTGTCCTGGAGCGGCCGGTGCGGGTGCCCCCGGAGCCCCAGTTGACTGGCGCGCTGGGCGCTGCGCTCTACGCCCGGCTGCGAGCCGGCCAGGAGGGGAACTTTACATAAAAATCTACGTCCCCTTGTTGACAGCGTTCGGGGCAGGCACAAGGCCTGCTCCTACGGGGATCGGTGCGCCGTGTAGCCGCGTGCACCTCCGTGCAGTTCATCCCCGAAATCCGCTGAACGGTGTCTACTCCACCCACACGGTGACGCGGGCCTCTTCTTGACGCCCGATCCCCCAGACGGTGAGCCGCAGGGTGACAACCTGGCCGCTCAGGCCTTGGGGTTCCCACAGGGCCAGGACCCCATCTGCCACGGGCACCAGGTGTTCTTCCCCGATCAGGATCCACTCCTCCGGTTCCGGGCCCAGCCCCACTTCCACCCGATAGGCGACGAAGAGCGTCCCGGCGGCCGTGCCGCGGATTTCCACCGGGGGCGAGACCACCTCGCCTTCCCACGGGGCTGTGATGGAGGCCATCAGGTCCGGGAGGGGCGTGGGCGTGGCCACAGGTTCGCCTCCGGGCTCGCCAGGGCCCGAGGGCGTGGGGGTGGGCAGAGGGGTCCCGGTAAGGTCGGGCGTGGCCGTTGG
>JBMFPD010000324.1:0-3188 GCA_049969295.1 Anaerolineae bacterium
CCAGCGTGAAGCGCGCCAGCACCGTCCGGCGGCCCGCCTCCGCCCAGGCCTGGGCCGCCGCTGGCTCCTCCAGCACGCGGGCCATGGCCCGGGCCAGGGCCTCAGCATCCCCTGGCGGCGTGAGCAACCCGTTAACACCGTCCTGGACGATCTCCGGCACAGCCCCTGCCGCGCTCCCGATGACCGGCCTCCCCGCCGCCATCCCCTCAATGAGCACCCGGCCGAAGGGCTCAGGCTCTACCGAGCAGTGCACCACAGCCTCCAGGCCTGTCATCAACCGCAGGGCGTCGGCGCGGTAGCCAGCGAAGGCCACCGCCTCCTCCAGGCCCAGGGCATCGGCCAGCGCCCGCAGTTCGCCGGGGTAGTGCGGGCTGTTGGTCTCCGCCTCCCCCACGATGAGGCCGCAGGCCTCCGGGTGCCGCTCCCTGAGGCGCGCCAGCGCCTGGAGGAAGACCCGGTGCCCCTTCCACGGCTCCAAGCGGCCCACCATCCCGAAGACCTTGGCCTCCGGTGGAAAGCCGAATTCCTGGCGCAGGGCCTCCGGGCCCACCGGCGGCTGGAAGGCCCGCAGGTCCACCGCGTTGTAGACCACTTCGCCTTTCAGAGGGATCCCGGCCGCCTCCTGCGAGCGCCGCACCGCTTCCGAGATGAAAACGAAGAAGTCCACCCATCGGACCAGCCAGCGGTCCACTGGCTCCAGAGGGTTGAGGCCCCGGATGTGGCAGAGGCAAGGCCGGCCGGTCCACCTCGCCGCCAGGATGCCGGCCCGGTTCAGCGAGACGATGTTGTTCAGGTGGATGAGGTCGGCCCTCGTGGCCCGCACGGCGCGGGCGATGCGCCACGCCTCCGGCAGCACACGCCCTGCCAGGCGCAGGGCCAGCCCCCCTGCCCGCCAGGCCCGGAGAAGCGCCCCTCGCCCCTGCACCCACTGCCCCACCCGGCCGGTCCGGAGGCGCTGCACCGGAGGAGCGAACTCCGGTGTCCCCTGGCGGTGCCCAGGAAGCCGGAGCACCTCCACCCCCAGCGGCTCAAAGAGCCCTGCGCTCGGGTTGTGGATGGAGAGGGCCACTGTGGGCACGAAGCGCTCCCGGTCCAGCCCCGAGAGCAGGTGCCAGAGGCTCATCACCGAACCGCCGGGGCTGGGCGCCAGGTCCACGAAGAGGATGCGCCACGGCCTCTGGCTCTCCCGCCCACTCCTGGCCATGGCCTCTACTCGGCCCTCCTGGCGTGGCTCGGCCGCGCCAGCGACTCCAGCCCCTCCAGGAGGAAGGAGAGCACCACCCCGGCCAGAAGGCTGATCACCGCGCCGGCCAGCGCGTACTGGGGCAGTTTGGAAGGCAGCGGCCGGTCGGGCGTCCGGGCTGGCTCAATGACCTGGATGTAGCCCATGTTGCGGATCTGGCTTTCCTTCAGGCGGGCCTCGTTCAGTTTGCTCTGCACGAAACCGTAACTGGACAGGGCCTCCGCCACCTGGCGGTTCAGTTCGTCGTAGGTATCGCTCAGGCCGATGAGGGTGGTCAGTTCCGTCTGGAGGGAGGCGATGATCTGATCGTAACGGGCCTGGGCTGCCCGATGCCCTTCGGCCACGGCATCCTGTTGCACAGCGGTCTTGCGGTACTCCCGGGCCAGGGTCTGGTAGTACTGGGCATCGGCGCGGGCATCCTGCTCCTTCTGCCTCTGCTCCTCCACCTCAATCTCAGCCGTGCGAGCGCGCGCCTGGTCCTTCTGGGCGAGGGCTGCCAACTGGCGGTTTTCCGCCTCTACCCGGGCCTTGTGGGCCTCCTCCGCCTTCTCCCAGAAGGACTGGGCCTGGGCCTCGGCCCCAGCCGCTGCCTTGCGGTAGGACTCGGCGACCGCCTGGGCCCGCTGCGCTTCTATATAGGCCCGGTCCCGCTCCGCCTTCATCGTGCGGATCAGGTCCTGGTACGCCTCCACCTCCTGAGGCACAGAGCCCAGCCCGTGCTCCAGCCGGAAGTTCAGGAACTTCTGGCGGGCCGCAGCCACCTGCTGCCGCTCCTCGTCCAACTGCAGGGTCAGGAACTCCTTGGAGGTAGTGGCTGGGCGGGCCCGCACTGTCTTGTAATAGGACAGGGCGTTATCCACATGCGTGGTGGCGATGCTCTCCGCCTCCTGGGGCGTGCTGGCCTGGACCACCACGTTGATGAAGTCCGCATCCCGCAGGATGGTGATGCGGTCCAGGAGCTGTGCAGCCGAGATGTTCAGGTTCAGTTTCGCCACCGTCTCCCACGCCACAGCCCCGGACTGCAACACGGAGATGAACTCGTTCTGGGTCGCGATGATCTCATCGCTCGTGGCCTGGGCACGGTACGTGGAGAACAGTCCCACCGTGCCCGGCTCCACTGCCAGCACCTGCAGCCGCACTGCCGCCTGGTAGACCTCCCCCGCGGTCAACTGGGTGTAGAGGATCACACCCATGGTGACCAGGAAGATGAGGGCGATCAGCCACAGTCGCTTGCGGATAACCCGGATGGCCCGCAGAAAATCGGTGTCTTGCATGCGCGTTCTATTCCCTCTCTCAGGATAGGACCCTTCCGACCTGGCTCTATCTCACTCTCCCGCCCACTCCAGCAGGTCGCGCAGCGCCCTGGGACGCAGGGCCCGGAAGGGACGGTCGGCAAAGATGCGGACCCCGTGCCGCCGCAGGTGGTCCCGCAGGTCCTCGGAAACCTCGTCGGTGCCCCCCAGCACGGCCATGCGGCTGAGGTCCAGCAAGGTCGCGCCCTCCAGGGCTGGCAGCGGCCTCAGCGAAACCACGATAGGGTGCGCCCCTTCCTCCCGGCACGCGCCCAGGAACCTGGAAAGGCGCTCCTCCACCTCCTCCCCCCCCGCCGGCACCCACACCAGCCGGAACCGGCCGCCAGGTCCTTCCAGCACAACCTCGCCTTCCGTGTGCAGGGCGTTGTGCTGCACCTCGTACCCCTTGTAGGGCAGGGTCTCCACGTACCGGTCCAGGATGTCCAGCACACGCTGGCCTTTTTCGGCCTCTGTCAGCCGCCGGGGGTACTCGGAAGCATCCCGCACTACTCTGGCGGGGACCCCTGCGGCGAAGCAACGAGGCGGCACATCCCGGTGCACCAGCGAACATGCCCCCACCGTGGCCCCATCGCCCACCACCACCCCGGGCAGGACGGTGCTGTTGCTGTAGATGACCACGTCGTCACCCAGGC
>JBMFPD010000325.1:0-3183 GCA_049969295.1 Anaerolineae bacterium
GTGATGGTCCAGGCCCCCCGCGACGTCACCTGGGACCAGATCGGCGGCCTGGACGAGGTCAAGCAACTCATCATTGAGAGCGTGGTCTACGGCCTCCTGAAGGCAGAGGCATACCAGGCGGCCGGCATCCGTCCAGCGCGAGGGCTCCTCCTCTAAGGCCCACCGGGGACAGGCAAGACCCTTCTGGCCAAGGCCGTGGCCACCGAATGTAGCGTCAACTTCATCGCCGTGCGGGGGCCGGAACTCCGTTCCAAGTGGTTCGGCGAGTCGGAGGAGAAGGCGCGCTTCATCTTCGCCCGGGCCCGGGAAGTGGCCCCCACGGTCCTCTTCTTTGACGAGGTGGACGCCCTCGCTCCGGCCCGCGGCGCGGACCCTGGCGGCCACACCGACAGCCTGGTCAACCAACTCCTCGCCGAAATGGACGGTCTGGAAGGTGCGGAGGGCGTCTTCGTCATCGCGGCCACCAACCGCGCCGAACTCCTAGACCCGGCCCTCCTGCGGCCCGGCCGCTTTGACCTCCAGGTCTACGTCCCCCTGCCCGACGAGGAGGCGCGCCAGCGCATCTTCGCCGTGCACCTGCGCCGGACCTCGCTGGCAGAGGACGTGGACCTGGCGGACTTGGCCGCCCGGACGGAGGGGTTCTCAGGGGCCGAGATCGCCGAGGCCTGCCGGCTGGCGGCGCTCCACGCGCTGCGGGAGGTGGACTTTGCCGCGCAGGGAGTGCGCGTGGACAGGGGGCATTTCCAGCACGCCCTCGCCGAGGTAGAACAGACCCGAAAGCGCCTCAAGCCCCGCCGGCTGGGGTTTGAGATGCCCGAAGCCGAATGACCTCTCCTCAGTCCCTGGCAAGGGGTAAGGGTGAGGCACGGTGATCCCAAGGAGGGAGAACGCATGGTTTCCAGACTCTGGCGTGCCCTGTTCGGTCCGGGCAGGCGCTCCAGGAACGCAGCCCAGGGGGAGACGCCCTACTGGATGGACCAGGAAGAATGGCGGGAGGCGTTCCAGGATGCCTCCCTCGTGGCCAACGGGCCCCGGCAGGTGGAGGAGGCCCGGGAGCGCATTGTGAGCCGGCTGATGCGGGTCTACGAATCCCACGAACGGCTGCACCGCCAGCACGCGGCCCTCCTGGAGGGAGTTGTGCGGGCCCTGGACTTCTGCGAGGCCCTCTGCCCAGTTCCGCCGGAGGTAAACGCCCTGCACAGCCGGTTGCTGGGCCTCCTGGCGGAGCAGGGCCTTGTGCCCTGGTCGCCAGCCGTGGGCGAGCCCGTGCCAGAGAGGTGCGAGGTCGTGGGGGTCGTCCCGTCGGAGGAGCATCCACCTGGCACGGTGGGACGGGTGCTCGCGCCAGGCTACCAGTGGCGGGAAGGCTTGCTCTTCCGCCCGGCGCGGGTGCTGATGGCCGCGGGGTGGAGCGGAAGGAACCGGCTGTACCAGCAGAAGTGCCGGAGGCGCCGACCGGGACAGAAGGGTGACCCGCAGGACCTGCAGGAGCGGTCCTTCTCAAGGACACGGGAGAAGAGGCGATGGAGCAAGCGATCGGGATTGACCTCGGAACGTACAACTCCTGTGCCGCGTACGCCGTGGACGAGGCCAGGGTGGAGATCCTCAGGAGCCACTACGGGCCGACGGTCCAGGGGAAGGTGTTCCCTTCCTTCGTGCGCTTCGACGCCCTGGGCAACCCCGTCGCCTTTGGAGAGCAGGCCCGGCGGGAGATGGCCACGGCCCCGGACCTGGTGGTCTGGGGGGTCAAGCGCCTCATCGGGCAGCCCTACAGCCAGGCCGAGGGAGAGGTGCGCCGGTTCGCCTACCCTGTGGAGAAGGAACCCCTGGGCAACGTGGTCATCCGCATCGGCAACCGGGAGTACACGCCGGGGGAGGTTTCCTCCCTCCTCCTGCGCTGGATCAAGGACTGCGCTGAGACGCTGAACCCCTTCATCGTGGGGAAGGTGGCGCAGGCAGTGGTCACCCACCCGGCCTACTTCGACGCCCTCCAGACGGAGCAGACCAAGGAGGCGGCTGCCCAGGCTGGCTTCCGGGAGACGGAACTCATCGCCGAGCCGGTGGCGGCCGCCTTGGCCTACGGCCTGCAGTTGGATGCCTCCCACCCCCAGTACATCGCCGCCCTGGACTGGGGCGCTGGCACCCTGGATATCGCCATTGTGGTCCTGCGGCAGGGGCGGGACGGCCTGCCCATCCTCAGCGAGGCGCGCCCGGCCAAAGGGAACGTGGCCCTGGGCGGGATTGACATGGACGATGCCCTCCTCGCCGAAGCCGTAAGGGTGTACGGCCTGCAGGACCTGGAGCCCCTCCTGCCGCAGTGCCCGGCCCCAGGACGAGGGCCGGGCACGCGCCTGCCAGACCTGGAGACAGCCGGCCTGCCCCAGGAACTGAGGGACCTGCTCCTCGCCCTCCTGGAGGCGCAGGCCCCCAGCGCGGCCCAGGCGACCGCGGCCCCGGAGGCGTGGAGCGATTTCTGCTCCCTGCGGGATGCCGTGGAGCAGGCGAAGATCCACCTCTCCAAGGTCCCAGCAACGCGCCTCCACACCACCTACCACGGCCGCCCCCTGGAGGTCAAGATGGCCCGCACCTCGCGCGATCGACTGGACGAGGGCAAAGACTGGGTTCTCCTGGAGGACACCCTGCACCCCCTGCTCGCGACGTTCCGCAGCCATGTGGAGTCTGCTCTCAGGGAGAGCGGACTGCGCCCGGAGGACCTGCAACATGTGCTCCTCATCGGCGGACCGATGCACATGCCATGCGTCCAGGCGGTAGTCGTGGACGTCTTCCGTTCCAACCCCCAGGTGGTCCAGGAACTGAGGCTCGTGCGGGAGCAGGGGTTCCCTGTGGACCCTATGGAGGCCGTGGCCCGGGGCGCGGCGCTGTACGCCCGGCGGATGGGGCCGAAACTCGGCGTGGGCAAGATCAACCGCGACTACGGCGTCCTGCTGGAGACGCAGGGGGAAATCCTCCTGCGCGACGGCGATGGTGTTCCGTGCGAGGTCGCGTTCCCCGGAGTCCTGAGCCACGGCGGGAACCCGGGCGACGTGGTCTCCATCGGCCTCTACAAGGTGGAGAAGACCCCGGAGGGAGAGGCTCACTACTTCCGCCTGGGGGACTACCAGTTTGTGCCCGTCTTCGGCCCCGGGGGACGTTCCCGCTTCCAGCCCACCCTGAAGGCAGCGC
>JBMFPD010000326.1:0-3181 GCA_049969295.1 Anaerolineae bacterium
GGGGTGAAGACCTTGGGGGCCACGGAGAAGTTCTGGAGTTCGGGGAGGGCCGTGTCCGCACCCTGGATGACCAGGCGGCCTGTCTCCCGGGCCACGCGGCCGGCATCGTCCACGGCTTCAATGACCCACTGGTACTCGCCGTCCGGCAGGACCCGCTGGCGTACGGCCATCACGGTGTGTTCGTCCACCTGGACCCGCTCCTCGGCCTCCGGGCGGATGACGCCGCCCCAGTAGACGTCGTACCGGCCTGGCGACCGCCGCCGCTCCTTGCGGAAGTAGTGCTGCTTCCCGTCCGGGCCCACGAAGTAGATGGAGACATCCGCACTGCGGCCCAGGGTGTAGAAGATGTGGGTCACGTCGTCCACGCCATCGGCGTTGGGCGAGATGACCGCTGGCTCCACCCGCACGTCGTAGAGCAGAGGCCGGATGGCGCACCCCTGGAGCGCCAGGAGCGCCAGAAGGCCCATCGCCACTGCGCATGCCAACCCGATCCGTCTCAAGGGCATCCCCTCCGTGCTTTGAGGCGGCTCTGTCCCGCCTCCGTTTCAGGGCCCCGGAAGTTTACCAGACCTGGCCCTTCCCGTCAATTGGCAGGAAGCGGTGTTGGGCGGTCGGCCATGCTTGCGTTTCCGCCCCGTCCGTGTTAAACTCCCTTTTGCTCACTGGCACTGCACCATTGGCTGCTGGCGATATGTTGCTCTGTTGCCGGGTCGGACGGATGTCCAACCTTTCCAGGGGCAACGTGCGGTCCAGCGGCCTGGAGCAAGCCGTCCACGAATCGGGCAACGGATGCGCGAATGAGCCCGGCGCGACCGCAAGCCATTCGTGTATTCGTCCCTTGCATTCGTTGATGGCGTCTGAGCACCCCTCCCCGCACACGGGGGCCCAAGGGGTGGGGTTGGAGGGTGCACGGCTGTGCGCCCCTACCGGCGGCATTGGCGTGCCGCACTGCGGACAGTGGTCGCTGCGGCACAGGGACCATGCACAAGCCTGGGCAGGCAGGAAAGGAGAGCCCCATGACCGTCTCACCCCGTGAGCTTTCCCCGGAGGAATTGCGCCGAGCGTGCCTGGTGGAGGAGATGGCCTTTGCCTCCACTGCCGAACTCCCGGAACTGACGGAGATCATCGGCCAGGAGCGGGCCACCCGTGCCATTGAGTTCGGCATAGACATCCAGTGCTACGGATACAACATCTTCGCCATGGGCCCGCCGGGCGCCGGCAAGACCACCACCATCATGACCTTCCTCCAGCGGAAGGCCCGCACCCAGCCTGTGCCCCCGGACTGGGCCTACGTAAACAACTTTGAAAACCCCGACTGTCCCAACGTGATCCGTATGCCGCCGGGGACGGCCAGCAAGTTCAGCCGGGCCGTGGACGAGATGCTGGAGGCCCTGCAGACGGAACTGCCGCGGGCCTTTGAGAGCACCAACTACGAGGAGCATCGCCGGCGCCTGGTCCGGGAGGTGGAAGCCCAGCAGAGCGCCCGCCTCAAGGAACTGGAGGAGTGGGCTTCGCAACGGGGCTTCGCCCTGCTGCGGGGACCCATGGGGCTCATCATCGCCCCGGTGCAGAACGGCGAGGTGGTCTCGCCCGAGCAGTACGCCCAACTGCCTCCTGAGCGGCGCGCTGAATGGGAGAAGATGCGCCCCGAGGTGCAGGAGCAACTGGAACAGACCATGCGTCAGGTGCGGGAACTGGAGAAAGAAGCCCGCAACCGGCTGCGCAACCTGGACCAGGAGATCGCCGCCTTCACCCTCCGGCACCATATGGAGGCGCTCCTGGCGGAGTTCGGGCAGATTGAGGAGGTGGCCGAGTTTCTCCGGGACGTGGAGAGGGACCTCGTGCGGAACGTTCACCTCTTCAAGCGCCCGGCTTCCACCTCTGGCGAGGGCGAAGGGGAACCCGAGGGGCTGCTTCCCTCGCGCCTCCTGGGGCAGGGTTCCCCCTACGACCGCTACCGCGTCAACGTCCTGGTGGACAACGGGAAGTTGGAGGGCGCGCCGGTCGTCCTGGAGGCCAATCCCACCTACCAGAACCTGATAGGGCGCATTGAGCACCGGGCCCAGTTCGGGACCCTGGTCACCGACTTCAGCATGATCCGGCCGGGCGCGCTGCACCGGGCCAACGGCGGCTACCTGGTGCTGGATGCCCGGGCTGTCCTGAGCGACCCTCTGGCCTGGGACGCCCTCAAGCGCGCCCTGCGGGACCAGGCCATCCGCATTGAGGAGCCGGCGCGGCTCCTCTCCCTCATCTCCACCGTGAGCCTGAGCCCAGAGCCCATCCCCCTGAACGTCAAGGTGGTCCTCATCGGCGACCCGGTCACCTACTACCTCCTCTACGCCCTGGACCCCCAGTTTGAGAAACTGTTCAAGGTGCGGGCGGACTTTTCCACGGAGATGGACTGGACGCCGGAGAACGTGGAGAAGGTGGCCCGCTTCATCCGCGCCCGGTGCGAGGAAGAGAACCTCCCGCACTTTGACCCGAGGGCAGTGGCCCGGGTGGTGGAGTACAGCGCCCGGCTGGTGGAAGACCAGCGCAAACTCTCTACCCGCTTCGCCCGGGTGGCCGACATCGCGCGGGAGGCCGGGTACTGGGCTCAGCGCAACGGCCATGCCCTGGTGACCGCCGCCGATGTGGACCAGGCGGTGGAGGAGTGGGTCTACCGCTCCAACCGTCTGGAGGACCTGCTGCGGGAGCGCATCGCCGATGGGACCATTCTGGTGGACCCTGTATTTACCTTCAGAGCTGAATGGTAATGTAACAACAGCAACCGTTAAAGCACCCAGCTCCCTGGCAATCCTTGCAACTACACCCGCTGAGCCTGTGCCTGTACCGCCTCCCATGCCCGCAGTTATGAATACTATGTCAGTACCCTCAAGGACCTTTTTTATTTCCTCCTCGCTCTCCAGGGCGCTCTTTAAGCCTATCTCTGGTATTGCCCCAGCACCAAGGCCGCCTGTGAGCCTTCTTCCCAGGAGGACCTTCCTCTGAGCCCTTGTCATGTAAAGATGTGCAGCATCCGTGTTCATGGCTATCAGGTCAACATCCTGTATGCCATCATCAATGATCCTTGATATCGTGTTCGAGCCTGCACCCCCGCATCCTACTATCTTTATTTTTGTTTTCAATGACCTGAGCATCTCAATGAGTTCCTGGTCCTCCGGGTTCTCCTCCATATTCA
>JBMFPD010000327.1:0-3167 GCA_049969295.1 Anaerolineae bacterium
CCCCTCCTTCAGACTCAGGCTTTGAAGAGGCGTTCCAGGAGCCCTGTGGACCTGGGCCCAGGCCCCGATCTGGCCACAGCCCCCTCCGGTTCCGGCTCCACTTCCAGTTCCTTCCGCACCCGGGCCGCCAGCCCGAAGATCGCCTGGGCCGCAGGGCTCGCACGGTGGGCCACTACCAACGGGATGCCCTGGTTCGCCGCCATGAACACGGACCGCTCGTCCATGGGGATGGCCGCGGCGATGGGATGCTTGATGCTCCCCTCAATGTCCGCCGTGCGGATCGCCCCGCGGCGGTCCGCCTGGTTGATCACCAGCCAGATCTTCTCCGGCGGATAGTCCAGCGCGTCGGCCACGTCAAAGAAGACCTTGGCGTTTTTGATGGCTGGCACTTCGGGCGTGGCCACCAGGACGATGCGGTCCGCGGAGTCCAGGATGCTCAGGCTCAGGTCGTGGAGCGACGTCCACGTATCCACCACCACGTAGTCAAACATCTGGCGCATCTGGGCCAGGATAGCCCTCATGTGTTCTGGCTGGACCAGGTCGGCCATCTCCGGCCGGGGTGGGGCCAGGAGCACCTTGACCCCCGAGGGATGGGGCATCATGGCGCTGGTGATGAGTTCTGCGTCCAGGTCCTCCACCTTGGTCACCACGTCGGCGATGGTCCGGGTGGTCTGCAGGTTCAGGAGGACGTCAATCCCCCCGAACTGGAGGTTGCCATCCACCAGGGCCACCTTGAGGCCGCCGGCTTCGTGGAGAGCGATGGCCAGGTTGGCGGCGATGGTGCTGGTCCCCACGCCTCCCTTGGGCCCGAAGACGCTGACCACATGCCCCTGTTTCCCCACCACGGGCGCGGTCTTGACCGGCGGCTGCAGGCGGTCCGTCTGCGGGGGCAGGAGAGGAGCCGGACGCGCTGCCGCCAGTTCGTAGACCCGCCGGATGCTGGAGACCAGTTCGTCGCTGGAGAAGGGCTTGATCAGGAACTCCCGTGCCCCGGCCAGCATGGAGCGGCGCAAGTAATCCGCTTCCCCCTGGACGGACATCATGATGATCTGGGACGTGGGCGACTGGCGCGTGATCAGTTCGCTCGCCGTGATGCCATCCATGCCCGGGAGGTTGATGTCCATGAGCACGATGTGGGGCTGGAGGGCCTTGGCTGCCTCCACCGCCTCCTCCCCGGTGCTCACTGCCCCTACGATCTCAATGTCCGTCTCAAAGTACAGAAGTTTCTTCAGGTTCTCGCGCGTCTCCGGGATGTCGTCTACGATGAGGACTCGGATCTTGCCGCCACGCTCTTGCGCCATGGCCATCTCCCCCAGAACCCTTTTCGCCGTGGGCCCTCTCCCCCCACGGCGGTTCGTTACTTCTGCTCCGTGCCTGCCGACTTGGGCTCCAGCGCGTAGGGCTGCTTGGGCGGTACGGCGATGTTGAAGCGCCGGACCACGTAATCCAGCGTCACCGACTCGGTGCTGACCAGGTTGTGGTCATCCCGGGCGCGGAGGGCCAGGTCCACCACCGCCCCGCTCTCGCGGAGGAACTTCAGCACCAGGGCATCCTGCTGGTCCACCAGCACAGTGATGATGTCGGGACCAGCGGGTTTGGGCGCTTCCTGGGTCCCCTGTTGCTGGCCCTGCTGCGGCTGCTGGGCTGCGGCCGCCTGCTCGGTGGCCCATTCCCCCACCCGCAGGACCTGCACATCCTGCAGCGTCAACTGGGTCACCTGACGCGGGGTCTGGGTGCCGATAATGCCCCCTTCCACCCCCACCCGCTCCACGGGCTCTTTCACCTGGGTCTCGGGGTCCACATCCACCAGGTACACGGTGATGAGGACGTCCACGAAGTCCCCCGCCTGCACAGCGTAGGCCACACTGGAGAGCCGGTTGACCGGGAAGGCCACCGCGACCTTGCCCGGCGGGATCTGCCACGAGGCGTGGGTCCCCTCAGCGATCATCTGCTCCTTGTCAATGAGCATCTCCCGCTGGAGGACCTGGCCTTGGAAGATGGGCACCCGGGCCAGTTTCCCTGCCACGTCAGCCTGGTTCAGGATGGCGCCAGGAGGCACCTGGTCCTTGGGCCAGTCCGTCATGGTGATGGTCTCCGGCAGGATGGGCTGGCCTTCGCCGATGTTCTGGATGGCCACCACCACGCGCGTTGTGGGGACCACTTGCGGGCCAGCCGGCCCGGCCTTCTGCTGGCTGAGGAGGAGGTAGGCCCCCGCCGCAGTGACGATGGCCAGGATGAGCCCTAGCAGGATGAAGACCCTCCCTCGTCGCATGTCCGCCTCCTTTGGTCTGCACGGTGCCGGTACGTCCTATCCCTGGGGCTGGACGGCCGGGGCTGCCAGGCCGTCCAGCGGACCAGGCCCTCCGGGCCACCCTGTCAAGGGGGCTCGGGCTTGCCATCCACCCTCTGCATTGTACAGGGTTATGTCTATCTTGGCAACCGCCTGGGGGAGAGGAAGAGGGCCTGCGAGGAGAGGTGGATCAGAATCAGGACACCTCTCAACCCACACCGGGCCGAAGTGCCCCTGCCTCGTCCCCCTTTCGTCATGCTGTTTTCCAGCGGGGCCCCGGGTCAGTCCCCGGCAGCCCGGGGCCCCGCCATCTGACTCCCCTACCTGCTACCAGATGGATTCCACCTTGATGCCGCTCAGGATGGCGTTGTCGGCCCGCCGGGAGAGGAGGATATCCACCTTGCCATCCGTCACGGTCACGTTGTAACTGGGCGTCCACGCCGCATCGTGGCCCACGATGCTGTAGAGGTCCACGCTGGAGGCCACCGTGGTCCCGTTGATGGCGATGTCAAAGCGCCGCTTGCCGCTCGCTGTCCAGTACGGCTCCACAAAGTAGAGGGTGACCCGGTAGTCGCCGTTGAAAGGCACGTCAAACCGGTAGTTGAGCGTTGTGCCAAAGCGGTAGGAGCGGAACAGGGCGTCGTCCTCTGTGTTGGCGATAGGGTCCGTGGTGCCTGGGTCCCGAACCTCCCCGCCGCTCCCCACGTAGCCCCAACTGCCAGTCACGTAGGCCTTGTCCGCCGCCCAGACGTCGCTGCTCTTATCGGTGTAGGGGCTGCTGCCGCCTACATGCACCCGCTGCACGTAGGGCGTGGCCTGGCACGGCACCACCTCCAGCCTGGGCGAGCACCCCACCTTGCGGAGCTCCAGGGCGTCC
>JBMFPD010000328.1:0-3167 GCA_049969295.1 Anaerolineae bacterium
GCGCACGATGCGCGCCACGTCCCCCCGTAGGGGGATGGCGCCGTGCTGGAGCACCCCATCGCGCCGCCGCACCTGGGCGCTCCCCACCAGTTTCCGGCCCTGGCAGGTGATCTCATAGTGGGAGGGCCGGTCAAAGCAGGCCGGGCTCCCCTCCCGCCCCGGCGGGGCCTGGGGCGTGGCCTGGACCACCGCAAGCCCCAGGAGGCGAAACCCTGCAAGCAAGCCCTCGCTGAGCCGGCAGTAGGAGTCCACCACATCCCCCTGGACCCTGGGGTCGCCCCGCGGCAGGGCGATGCTGTAGGTCACCTCGTCCACATGGAGGATGGCACGGCCGCCTGTGGGCCGGCGTACCCAGTGGATGCCATCCTCGCGGCAACGGTCCAGGTCCACCTCCCGCTCCGGCGACTGGGCGTAGCCCAGGGAGAGGCAGGGCGGGTCCCAGGTGTAGAACCGCAGGGTGGGTGGCACCTCCCCTGCAGAGACCGCCTCCAGGATGGCCTCGTCCACGGCCATGTTGGTCGCCCCGTCGGCCGCCTCGGAGAGGACGAGCCGCCAGATATCTGTTCCCTGTGTGTCCGGCACACCCATCCCCTTTACCGGATGACGGAGATGCCGTCCATGTAAGGCCGCAGCACCTCAGGGACGACGATGCTGCCGTCCTTCTGCTGGTAGTTTTCCAGGACGGCGATCATGGTCCTCGGCAGGGCCAGGCCGGAGCCGTTGAGGGTGTGGACGTAGCGGGGCCTGGCACCAGGCGCAGGCCGGTAGCGGATGTTGGCCCGCCGGGCCTGGAAGTCCTTGAAGTTGGAGCAGGAACTGACCTCCAGCCATTCCCGCACGCCGGGGGCCCACACTTCTATATCGTACTTGATGGCCGCCGAGAAGGAGAGGTCGCCGGTGCACATCTGGACCACTCGGTGGGGAAGGCCCAGCCGCCGGCAGACGTCCTCGGCATTGTCCACCAGTTTCTCCAGTTCCTCCATGGAGGTCTCTGGCTCCACAAACTTGACCATCTCCACTTTGTCAAACTGGTGGCCGCGCTTGAGGCCGCGGGTGTCCTTGCCGGCCGACATCCGCTCCCGCCGCCAGCAGGGGGTGTAGGCCACGTGGTAGATGGGAAGGCTCCCCGGTGGAAGGATCTCATCCCGGTACATGTTGGTCACGGGGACCTCGGCTGTGGGGATGAGCCAGAGGTCGTCCTCCACATCGTGGTACTGGTTGTCCTCAAATTTGGGCAGTTGCGCCGTGCCCACCAGACACTCCCGGCGCACGACAAAGGGCGGGTAGACCTCGGTGTAGCCGTGCTCCTTGATGTGCAGGTCCAGCATCCAGGTAATGAGGGCGCGCTGGAGCCGTGCCCCCAGCCCCTTGAGGATGTAGAACCGGGTGCCGGCCAGTTTGACGCCGCGCTCAAAGTCAATGATGTCCAGGGCCTCCCCCAGTTCCCAGTGAGGGAGCGGCTCAAAGTCAAACTCGCGGGGCGTGCCTTCGGTCCGCACCACCACGTTGTGGGACTCGTCCGGCCCCACCGGGACGGACGGGTCGGGCATGTTGGGCACTTCCAACTGCAGTTGGTAAAGGCGCTCTTCCACCCCACGGAGTTCGGCCTCCAAGGCCTTGATGCGCTCTCCGACCTCCCGCATCTCGGCGATCTTGGCCTCCCGCTCCGCCCCGTCCTTCAGGCGGCCGATCTCCTTGGAGGCCCGGTTCACCTGGGCGCGCAGGGCCTCCACTTCCTGGAGGAGGGAGCGCCGCCTTGCGTCGGCCTCCAGGATCTCGTCAATGGGTGCGGTGGTGTTCAGTTTCTTGAGGGCTTCCTTGACCTCGTCGGGGTGTTCGCGGATGAATGCCAGGTCCAGCATGATCCCCTCCTGGTGAGGCGCAGGATGCCGCGCTGTCGGCGCGGACACGTCCATCCTCATTTATAACACCTGGCCCACAGCCTGTCAAAAGGGCATCGGCAGAGGAGCCTACAGGCCCGCGGCCTCCAATGCCCAGAGGATGGCCACCAGAAGGCCGCTCAGGGGCACGATGACGGTCCAGGGGTTCACCTTCCACCATTCGGGCAGGGTAAGGGTGCCCAGGTACCCCCAGAGGAGCACCGATCGGCGGAGACGGGGGTAGGCCAGGGCGAAAAGCCACGAACCCGCCACCGTCCCCAGGGCACCGCCGAAGAAGGCGTCCAGGTGGCCCTGGCCCAGGGCCCCGGCGAGAGTGCCAGGGCAGTACCCCAGCATGGCGAAGCCCACACCGAAGATGAGCCCGCCCAGGACGCTCGTGCCGAAGGAGCCGGGCTTGGGGTGCAGCCGCACCAGGCCCAGAGCGCGCAGGGCGTAGACCCCCACCATCCCCACGACGACCGCGCTTAACATCACCTTCAGCACCGTGAAATCGGTAAGCAAGAGCTGACCCAGGATGACCTCGTACTGGGTGACACCCCCCTTCTGGAGGAGGAACCCGAAGGCGATGCCCGTCACCAGGCCCAGGGCCAGCTGCCCTCGCTGCGAAGTGCGCACACGTGTCAGCATTCGCCTCCCCCCACTCAGAACAACAGGTGGGCTGTGAGAATTCCGCCCACGAAGAACGAGAGGGCCGCAAGCCAGCTGCCAACCACCAACTGGAGGGTGCCAGTGATGCCGTGCCCGCTGGTACAGCCACCAGCCCACCGGGAGCCAAACCCCAGGACCACCCCGCCGAGGAAGGCCGCCCCCAGGCGCAGGGCGACGCTCCCTCCGAAGCGCTGGCCCCAGAGGGACGGCACCCATTCCAGGGAGAAGGTGCCGGAGAAGAGGGAGGACGTCAGGGCCCCCAGCGCGATCCCCACCACCAGCATCCAGCCCCAGTCCACCCTCGGGACTGCCTCCTGGAAGTAGGGCCGCAGGTAGACCTTCCCGCCGCGGAAAAGCCTCTCCAGCATGCCGGCCGTCTGCGCGAAGGCCGTGGAGCAGCCGATGCCCCGGTCCGAGATGAGGAACGTGAGCCAGGAGAGGATGCCTATGCCAGCCCCCACAACGTACGGGGACCACCTGGCCTCGGAAAGCCAATCCCACATGGTAGACCTCCTCCGAAGTTGATCCGGTTTCCACGCCTCTTCCTGGAGGCGATCGGCGGCATTATACACCAGGCCCCAGAGAGCGAAAAAGCCCCCTCCCTTCCGCGACCAGGGC
>JBMFPD010000329.1:0-3166 GCA_049969295.1 Anaerolineae bacterium
GGCGGGGGTAGGGTGAGGTTCACCTCTCGGCATGGGACCACAAGGTCATCAGCCACCAGCAAAAGGTGCAACCGAGTCGGACAGATGCTCTCCCTGGGCTTAGGAGGCGGAGGCAGGCAGATCGCAGGGCACACCTCCTGGTGTGCCCTCTGCGCCGGGAAGAGCGGTTACGGCCTTCCCTTTTGTAACAACGAGACAGCCCCGGGGGAAGTCGGAGCCTCCTGCCGCGCCAGGAAAAGCCGCCCGAGGTCCTGCAGGGGTGCCGGCCCTGGGGTGGGGCTACCTTCTGCCGGCGATGCGCACGGCAATCTCAGGCGTGTCCATGTAGTAGAGCAGGACGCCCGAAAGGGCGATGGACGTCACCATGATGGCCCCGAAGAGGTAATCCACCTGGCCGCTTTCGGAGACCAGGTGCGGGTAGATCAGCATCAGTTTGGTGATGAAGTTGAACCCCATGACGAAGATGCTCAACGTCTGGCTCCATGCCCTGCCCTGGTACACGCCCACGACGACGGCGATGAGGAAGAGGATCTCCGTGACTGCCAGGACAGCCACCTGCCTGAAGATGGAAGGCGGCACAAGGAGCACAGGGATGAACTGCAGGAAGACGAGCGCCTTGGGCGACCTGAGCACACGGTTGAGCATGGAACCTATCCTCCTCGGCACCGGGTCCAGAGGGACCACCAGGTCGGGTCCAGGCCGATTATAACAGAGGCCAGGGGGTCTGTCAAACGCCTGCACGGCCCCTTGCGGCTGCACCTCGCGCCGGCCCCCTGCGGAAGAGCCCTCCTGCTCACTACCTCCTGGACGGCCCCGAGCCGTGCCCACTGGCCCGGGCCGCGGCATATCCGTCCAATCCGCTCCCACAACCCACCGGCAGCGCTCCTCCCCAATATGCGCAGCAGGCCAACTTGTGCTAGAATGATTGGGGGCCGCACCCGGAGGCGTAGCCAGAGGACCTGGCGGCACCTTGTCGCGCTTGTCCTTCATCAATTGATGGAGAGGAGGTGGTTTCACACCGATGCACATCCTGGATGCCTTCAGGCTGGATGGGAAAGTGGCTCTGGTGACCGGCGTCAGCCGGGGGATCGGCCAGGCCGCGGCCCTTGCCCTGGCCGAGGCTGGGGCAGACGTTGCCGGGGTCTCCCGCTCCTCCCCCGGGGAGACGCAGGGCCTCGTGGAGGCGCTGGGACGCCGCTTCCTCTTCATCCCCTGCGACCTGCGGAAGGCCACCGTCCAAGAACTGGACGGGGTGGTGCAGCGCGTGGTCCAGGAATGGGGCCGCCTGGACATCCTGGTCAACGCCGCCGGCACGGTCTGGCGGGGGCTGGCCCTGGATATAGACGAGGCGGGATGGGACGACGTCCTTCAGGTCAACCTCAAGGCCCTCTTCTTCCTCTCCAGAGCCGCGGCCCGCGTCATGAAGGAACAGGGAGGCGGGAAGATCGTCAACATCGCCTCGGTCATGTCCTTCCAAGGGGGCATCCGCATCCCTTCCTACACCGCCTCCAAGAGCGGGGTCGCTGGCGTGACCCGGGCCCTGGCCAACGAGTGGGCCCCCTTCGGCATCCACGTGAACGCCATCGCCCCAGGCTACACCCAGACCGAACTGACCTCGCCCCTCTGGAAGGACCCGGAGCAGTACCAGGCCCTCCTCTCCCGCATCCCGGCCGGGCGCTGGGCCCGCCCAGAGGACATGAAGGGGGCCATCGTCTTCCTGGCCTCCGCCGCCTCGGACTACGTCCACGGGGCCATCCTGCCGGTGGATGGCGGGTGGCTGGCCCGTTAGCCCAACCCCTGTGAGGAGGAAGGTTCCATGAGGACCTCACCCAGCATGCTCACCTGGTTCCGCGTGCCCTCGGTGCTCTGGACCGGCTGCGGTGCGGTCCAGCGCGTCGGGGCCGAGGCGAAACGCCTGGGGGCGCGCCGCGCTGTCGTCGTCTGCGATGCGGGGGTGGCCCAGGCAGGGCTTGCGGCGCGCGTGCAGGGCCTTCTGGAGGAAGCCGGCCTCCAGGTGGCTCTCTACGCCGAGGCCCAGCCCGAGCCCACCACGGAGAGCGCCGACCGCTGCGCCGCCTTCGTCCAGGCCGGGGGCTTTGACCTGGTGGTGGGCCTGGGAGGCGGCAGCGCCATGGACACGGCCAAACTGGCCGCGGCGATGGCCGTGCACGGGGGGCGGTGCCAGGACTACATCGGCACGGACCGCATCCCCGGCCGCGGCCTGCCCACCATCCTCATCCCCACCACGGCGGGCACCGGCGCCGAGGCCACCCCCAACGCCGTCTTCAAAGAGGTCCCCAGCGGCACAAAGAGCGTGGTCATCAGCCCCCACATCGTCCCCGACGTGGGCCTGGTGGACCCCGAACTCACCCTCACCCTGCCGCCGGCCCTCACCGCCAGCACCGGCATGGACGCGCTCTCCCACGCCATTGAAGCCTACACCTCCCGCCGGGCCACGCCCCATGCGGACCTCTTCGCCTTGGAGGCCATCCGCCTCATCGGGGGGAACCTGCGCCAGGCCGTGGCCCACGGCGACGACCTGGAGGCGCGCAGCGCCATGGCCCTGGCGAGCCTCTACGCCGGCATCGCCATCGCCCACGCCGGGACCAACGGCGTCCACGCCGTGGCCTACCCCCTGAGCGGCCATTTCGGCCTCCCCCACGGCCTGGCCAACGGGATGGTGCTCGCGGCGGTGGTGGCCTTCAACGCCCCGGCCGCGCCGGCCCGCTTCGCGCAGGTGGCCCGGGCCCTGGGCGTACAGGAGGGGGACGAGGAGGCGCGGGCCCGGGCCGCGGGCGAGGCCGTGGCGCGCCTCGCCCGCGACATCGGCATCCCCCAGCGGCTGCGGGACCTGGGCATCCCCGAGGAGGCCCTCCGCCCCATGAGCGAGGAGGCCGCAGCCATCCGCCGCCTCATGGACGTCAACCCGCGCGAGATGAAACAGCCGGACGTGGAAGCCATCTACCGGTCCATCTACTGAGGCCGCGGGCAGAGGGAAAAAGGAGCACCAGTGACACCAGACGCAGTACCCAGGCGGATGACACGGCGGGCCTGGCTCAGGAGGGCCGGGCTTGTGGCAGCGGGGCTCATCCTTTCGGCCTGCGCGCCCTCGGCGGTGACACCCTCCCCGGAGGCCACGGTCACGCCCTCGCCAACCGCCTCCCCC
>JBMFPD010000330.1:0-3163 GCA_049969295.1 Anaerolineae bacterium
GTGTGGTAGGGAGACGGGGTCACGGGTGGTTGGGAGCGGAGCGCCGGCAACGAATGGGGGGAACGAATAAACGAATGGGTGCGGTTACGGCGGGCCTCAGCGTGGGCAAGCGCCACGCCACAAGCGTGCCCCGCAGGTTTGGGGGCAGCGCTCGGGGACGTTCGGCAGGGATATCATTCGTGTATTCGTTGATCCATTCGTTGACGGCCTCGCCGCAAGCAGGGGGCTGGCCATCCTTGACAACAAAGGCGCTCTGGGATATCATGCAACCGAATAAATGTTCGGTTGCATGATATCCCTGTGGCCCGTGGACAGCCGGAAAGGCCCCTCAGCGCCCTTGGGCCCCCTGCTGAAGGCCCCTGGGCCGCCGGCCGGCCCCAGGGGCCAGAAACACGGCGAAGGAGCAAGGCGATGGTCCCGACCGAGGACCCCACACTGGGCGCAGCCATTGACCAGTTCCTGCGGACGGTTCCGCTGGCTCCCCGCACGCGGGAGACCTATGCCCTGGGCCTGCGGACGTTCCTGCAGTTCCTCGCCGGCTCGGATTATGTAAAGAACCTGGGCATTGCCATGCCCCCTGCCCCGGAGGACCTGCCGGTCTCTGTCCTGGAGAACCGGGTACTCCTGGCCTTCACTGAATGGCTCCAGGAGGGTGTATCGTCTGGCGATACAACGGGACCGCGCCGGGGCTACCAGCCCTCCACCGTCAACGTGCGCGTCTCCGCCCTCAAGCGCTTCCTGCGCTACGCCGCGGCCATGGAATGGACCTCGCCCCAGTTTGACCTCACCGTGGCCCTGGAGAAGGCGCGGGCGGCCGCCCCCACGGGCTACCGCCACCGGCCGGTCCTCATGCCCGACCAGCGCATCCCGGAGATCGTCCTCTACTATGACCGGCTACCCCTGCCCGAGCCCGATGGCAGGCCGTCCACCCGGCGCCGCCGCCTCCAGATCCTGCGGGACCGGGCCATCGTCCACTGCCTCTACGACACGGCCGGCCGCGTGAGCGAAGTGGCCTCCCTGACGCGGGAGCAGGTGCAGGACGGCGGCGTGGGCGAGGTGGTCATCGTGGGCAAGGGCGGCCGGGAGCGGGTCCTCTTCCTCACCCCGCGCACCCGCCGCGCCATCCAGGCCTACTGCCGCGAGCGCGGCCAGGACGGCCACCCGGCCCTCTTCATCTCCCACGGGCGGCGGGAAGGGCACCCCCTGAGCCGGGAGAGCCTGTGGCGCGTCGTCAAGCGGGCGGCACGGGCCTGCGGCCTCTCGCCCGACATCTCCCCCCACGACTTCCGCCACTACCGCGCCACCCAACTCCTGAACCGCGGAGCCCGGCTGGAAGACGTCCAGGCCATCCTGGGCCATGCCAGCATCACCACCACCCGCCAGGTCTATGCCCGCAGCTCCCGCCGCACCCTGCGGGACGTCTTCCACGACTTCACCCCGAGCCCCGAAGAGGCCCTCCAGGACTGGGAAGAGGAGATGCGCAGGGACCAGGTTTGACGCCCCCCCACCCCCGTGCTACAATGCCCCAGGGCCGGCTTCGTGCCCAAGCGTACCGGGAGCGTGTGTCTGGATGAACAGGCGACAGATCATATTGGTCCTGGCCCTCGTCTGCCTGGCCTTCACCGCGGCCTACAGCGCGGGGTTCATGACCCATTGGTTCCTCAGCGACCGGGGATACCTCGTGCACTTCCCGCCCTCGCCGTCCGGGAGCGCTCAGGCCGATGAGCGGGAGCGGTTCGCCCTCTTCTGGGAGGCGTGGGAGATCCTCAAGCGCGATTTCTACGGGGACGTGCCCCAGGGGCAGGACCTCCCCTACGCAGCCATCCGCGGGGTGCTCGCGGCGCTGGGCGACCCGTACACCATCCTCGTGGAGCCGAGCCCCCGCGAACTGGAGCGGGACTCCCTCCGCGGCCACTTCGGCGGCATTGGGGCCTGGGTGAGGCAGCGGGAAGATGGGGCCATCACCCTCTCCCCCATGCCGGGGCAACCGGCGGACCGGGCCGGCGTGCGGGAGGGCGACGTGCTCCTTGCCGTGGATGGGACCCCGGTGGAGGGCCTTTCGGTGGACGAGGTCGTGGCCCTCGTGCGGGGGCCGGTGGGCACCATCGTGCGCATCACGGTGCGGCGCGAAAGCACGGGCGAGACCCTGGAGTTCGCCATCCAGCGGGAGAGGATTGAGACCCCCACGGTGACGTGGCGCATGCTAGAGGAATCGCCGGATACAGGCTACATCCACATCTCCCTCCTCGGCGAGCGGACGGAGACGGAACTCCTCCAGGCGCTGCACGAACTGCGGGAGGCAGGGGCCAAGCGGCTCGTCCTGGACTTGCGGGGGAACCCCGGTGGCCTTCTGGACATCGCCGTGCGCATTGCCGGGCAGTTCCTGGACGGCGGCCCGGTGGTCTACGAACGGCGCAAGGATGGCTCCGAGCGGCTGTACTCAGCCCGGTCGGGCGGGTCGGCGGTGGAGATGCCCCTTGTGGTCCTGGTGGACGGCGGGACGGCCAGCGGCGCGGAGGTCATCGCCGGCGCCCTCCAGGCCCGCGGCCGGGCGGTCCTGGTGGGCGAGAGGACCTACGGCAAGGGGGCCGTGCAGAACGTCTACGACCTGAGCGACGGCTCCTCCCTCCACGTGACGGTGGCTAAACTGTTCACGCCCGACAAGCGGCTCATTGACGGAGAAGGACTCCAGCCGGACGAGGCCGTGCCCTTCCCTCCGGAGAGCAGGGACCGGGGCGAGGACCCGCAACTGCAGCGCGCCCTGGAGGTTCTGCGGGACCAGGCGGCTTCGTCATGATGCAGGCCCTGTGCCTGCCCGCAGGGCACCCACAAGGGGTGCCCCTACGAGGGTAGGGGCGGGCCTTGTGCCCGCCCAGGAGAGCAGCGGCGGGCCTCGTGCCCGCCCGGGGAGCGGAGCGGGACGGAATGCACAAGATCGGTAGTGTGTTGCGGGTGGTCGTGCTCGCGGCCGTGACCGCGAGCGTGGTGGCCTGTTCGTTCCTGGCCGGGTACGGCGCCCACTGGGCGTCGGGGCTGCAGCAGGCGGCGATCCCCAACGTCTCCACGGAGCCGAAGGGGGACGAAGCAGAGGAGTTCCGCCTCTTCTGGCAGGGGTGGCACCTCCTGCAGCAGGACTACTACGGCGACCTGCCCGGGATGCAGG
>JBMFPD010000331.1:0-3144 GCA_049969295.1 Anaerolineae bacterium
GCCCTTGCCGAGCGGGGCCTCGGCCGGCCGGCCGCGCTCCTGGGGCGCGCGCTGAGCCTCCTGGCGCTGGGGGGTGTGGTGTACGGGGGCGCGCTCCACTTCCCCGCCGCCGACCGCAGCCGGGACTGGCAGGTGTACGACTACGGGATAGATGTCCTCACCCAGCCCCTGGAAGAAGGGGCCACCCTCATCGGCATTCTGGGGGAGACGACGCTCGTGCGCTACTTCCAGGAAACCATCGGCTTGCGGACCGACCTGCGCCTGGTCGCGGCCGATGATGAGCACGCCCGCCTGGCCGCTCTGCGGGAGGCGGTGGCCCGGGGCGAGGCGGTCTACCTGACGCGGGAACTCCCGTGCCGGGACCCTGCAACCCTCTGCGCCCCAGCCGAGTTCCAGATGACGGCTGTGGGCCCCCTGGTGCGCGTATGGCCCAGGGGCGGGGCGAGGGTGCCCGCGCCGGAGGTCCCTCTGGAGGTGGACATGGGCCCGGAGGTTGCCCTGGAGGGGTACGGGCTCCTCCTGCGCGGGACCCACGGTGGACCCATCCTGCGGGTGACGCTCCACTGGGTGGCGCGCGCACGCCCGGAGAAGGACTACAAAGTCTCGGCCCGACTCCTGAACCCTGGAGGTGAGCCGGTGGCCGCGGTGGACGACGTGCCGGTCCACCGCGCCTATCCGACGCCCTTCTGGAGGGCTGGCGAGCGGGTGGTGGACGTCTACGACCTGCCCGCGCCCGGGGATGTGGGCGCGGAGTGGCAGGTGTTGGTCATCCTGTACGACGCTGGCACCCTCCAGGAGGCGGGGCGGGCCACGATCCCGGTGCCGGAGCACCTGGCGCACTGAGGTTCCCCGGAGGGCTGCAGCGGCCGTGCGCCCCTGGCTGAGGCGACCTGCGGAGAGGAGGGGATCACCCACAGGAGGTAGAAGATGGACAGCGATCTCTCCCCTGAGACAAAGGGAAGGCTCCGGGCGGCCCAGCGCCGCTGGCTCACCGTGGCCGCCCTGGGCTTCGGCCATTTCGTGGACCAGGGCGAGGGCCAGGCCATGTCCACCCTCTTCCCGGCCATCCGGGATGCCCTGGGCCTCTCCTACAGCCACCTGGGCGTCATCTCTACCATCCGCCTGATCCTCCAGACGGTGAGCCAGCCCCTCTGGGGGTACCTGGCCGACCGGCTGAACCGCAAGTGGATCATCGTCTTCGGGACGGGCCTCTGGGGGCTGTGGACGGTGGCCTGCGGCCTGGTGACGAACTACTGGCAGCTCCTGTGGGTGCGGGCTATCGCTGGGATTGGGCTGGGCTGCCTGATGCCACCGACCTTCTCCCTCATCTCGGACCTTTTCGGCCCCCGGGAACGAGGGCGGGCCATGGGCGTCCTGGGGGGCGTGGGGTACCTGGGCATTGTGCTGAGCGTCCTGGCGCTGGGGTTCTTCCTGCGGGACCCCGTCATGGGCTGGCGCTACGGGTTCATCGCCCTGGGCCTGGCGAGCGTGCTTTCGGGCCTGGTCATCGCCCTCTTGGTGAAGGAGCCGCCCCGCGGGGCCGCCGAACCGGAACTGCAGGACGCCATCACCTACGAGGCGGCGGGGCGCTTCGTCATCCGCAAGGAGCACCTGGGCCTCATCTTCCGCATCCCCACCATGTGGGTGATCTTCGTCCAGGGGGTCTTCGGCGTCATTCCCTGGGTCATCATGGGGACCTACTTCATCACGTGGCTGGTGGATGTGCGGGGCATCCCGCAGGCGCAGGCCCCTATGGTCTTCGCCGCCATCGTGGTGGGCCAGGTGGTGGCCAACCTGGTGGGCGGGGTGGTGGCCGACTGGGCCGACCGCAGGAGCCCGGCGTACGGCCGCATCGTCGTGGCGCAGTTTTCCATGTTCAACGGGATCTGGATGACCTATGTCCTCTTCACCCGGACGCAGGGGCTCACCTTTGTCCAACTGACGGCCTTCGCCTTCGTCGTGGCCTGCTTCATTGGGTGGGCGGGCAAGGGGTCGCGCGACCCCATCCTCCAGGGTGTGCTCCTGCCGGAACTGCGGAGCACGGCCTGGGCCATTGCTGGCGCTGTGGAAGGGGGGCTTTCGGCCCTGAGCGCGTTCGGGGCTGGCTGGTTCGCTGACCGGCTGGGCCTTCAGGACACCCTTCTCGCCGTGCCCGGGTCGTGGATCTTCCTCTGGCTGACCTGGCTTGCTTTCTACTGGGTGTATCCGCGCGATGCCCAGCGGCTGCGGGCGGCGATGGCGGCCCGGCGGGAGGAGTTGGAGGCGGCAGCCCGTGCCGGGACAGACTAGCGCCGCAACGCGGCCTTCGGAGCCCCTGGTGCAGGTGGCCGGCTTCCACTACGCCTACCCTGCACAGGGGCCGGCGGGGCCCGCATGGGCCCTCCAGGGCGTGGACCTTGCCGTGCGGGAGGGGGAGGTCCTGGCCCTGATGGGGCCGACCGGGGCGGGGAAGAGCACCCTCTGCATGGCCCTGGCGGGCCTCGTGCCCCACACCACGGGAGGGACCGTCCGGGGCGACATACGGGTCGCCGGGCGAAGCCTCCGGGAGATGCGCCCGTCGGCCCTGGTGGGCACGGTGGGCCTTGCCTTTCAGGACGCAGGAAGCCAGCTCTTCAACGCCACCGTGGAGACGGAGGTGGCCTTCGGGCCGGAAAGCCTGGGCCTGCCGCCTCCCGAGATCGCCCGGCGCGTGGCCTGGGCCCTCGGCGTGGTGCGTTTGACGGGGCTGGAGGAGCGCTCTCCCTTCCATCTCTCTGGCGGGCAGCAGAAGCGCCTGGCCCTGGCTACCGTCCTCGCCATGCAGCCGCGCGTGTTGGTCCTGGACGAGCCCCTGGCTGGGCTGGACCCGGTGGGCCGCGAAGAGGTCCTGCAGGTGCTGCACGAGTTGCGGAAGGCCTGCCAGACCACTATCGTCCTCGCAGAGCAGGATAGCGAGGCCGTGGCCCATCTGGCGGACCGGGTGGCGGTCCTGGCCGGCGGGCGGATCGTGCTGGAGGGTTCCCCGCGGGAGGTCTTCTCCCAGGTGGGGATGCTCCGGGAAGTGGGGCTGCGCCCTCCGCAGGTGGCGGTACTGGGCGCGCGCCTCGGGGAGCGGTGGGGAAAAGCCTTCTCCTTCCTCACCCTCCAGGAAGCGAGGGCAGCCCT
>JBMFPD010000332.1:0-3132 GCA_049969295.1 Anaerolineae bacterium
GTGACGGCGATGAAGATGCTGTCGTCTTCCTGGCCGGTATTGATGCGCAACTGACCGCCGCGCGGCATGGCCTCCACAGCATTGATCATTATGTTGAGCAACGCTTGCTCCAGCGCCTCGCCCTCCCACGTGTGCCAGAGGGAGATGGTGGCAGGTTCCGGCGGCGCAGTGGGGGTGGGGGTAGGCGCGGGCGTCGGGGTTTCTGGCAGCGGGAGGGTGGGTGTGGGTTCCGGGGTGGCCTTCGGCCCGCAGGCCGCGAGCACAAGGCCGGCGAGGAAGAGCAGGTGCAGGGTTAGACGGGGCGTTCTGGTCATAGGTGGCTTCCTCCCGTCGGAAGGTTCAGGTGAGGAGGGCCTGCGGCTCTCTCGCCACGCAGGGAACGTGCTCAGGGTGCTCACCGCCTGCGCAGGAGCAGGGTCAATCCGCCCAGCACCAGCGAGGCCCCCAGAAGGCCCAGTTCAGCCAGGCGCACCCAGGGCACCCACGGGGCCGGGCCGGCACGGGCTGCCTCCTCCGCAGGAGCGGGGAGGGGGACCGGGGAGGGAGTGGCCACCGCGGCGCGGGGCGCGGCCTCCGGCGTGGCCGTGGCGACTGCGGGGGCCATGGCCACCGCAGTCGCCGGCGCGGGTGTCGGTGTAGGGCTCGGCACGGCCGTCGGCGTGGCCGTGGGGGTAGGTGTCTCTGCCGCCAGCGCGGCGACGGGGCCCTCTTCCGTCGGCGGACCCGCTGGTGCTAGCCCTCCCATGCCCCCCATGTCCCCCGGGGGCCAGGGCACCGGCGGCGTAGTCGTTTCGCCCAGGGCCCGCATGGCAGGGGATGGGGAGGGCGTCGCCTCCCCTTCGCCGCCCGGCACAGCCTCGCCGGAGGGGACTGCTTCCCCGCCTTCCGCGGCCTTGGGGCTCCTCTCTTCCGTAGGCAGGGCTTCCTCCGCGGGGGTTTCGGGTGCAGCCGGGGCAAGGGCCAGGGCAACCTCTTCTGTGGCTTCAGCGGGAGCCCCTTCTGGCGGGGCAGGGACCTCCACCGGCACCGTGGCGACGACCGGGGCCGGGTAGGCCTGGGGCTTGGCCGTGGGCGCACCTCCGAGCCCCAGGAGGAGGTCGCCCGCCACGAGGACCACCAGGAGCAGGGAGACCAGGGCCGTCGCCCCCTGCAGGTAGGGCAGGAACCAGGCCTGTTGGGGTGTGCGGACCGGCCGGACGTCCATCTCGCGCAGGGTCAGCGGGTGCGGCACAGCCACCTGCCGCACCTGGCGCAGGAGGGAGACCGTGTGGCGCAGGCTTTCCAGTTCCCAGGCGCACTGGGGGCAGGTTCGCAGGTGGCTCTCCACCTCCCGGCGCTCCTGGGGCGTCACCTGGCCATCCAGGTACGCCGAAAGGCGCTCGGTGGAGAGGTGCTGGACCTTCCGTGCCTTCATCTCCGCGTTCCTCCGCCCGCGTGGGCTGCGGAGCCCATGCGGCCTTGCTCACTCCCTAGACGGTACGGGGCGGGCAAAAGTTCCTCATGTTGTAAAAGGAAGGCGCGGAGCCTCTCCCGGGCGCGGCTCAGGCGGGATTTCACCGTGCCCAGGTTCAGGGAGGCGATCTCCGCGATCTCCTGGTAACTGAACCCCAGGATGTCCGAAAGGACGAGGACGGCGCGCTGGTCCGGGGGCAGCGTGGCGATGCCGGCCTGGATGACCTCGCTCAGTTCGGCGCGGAGGAGGTAGTCGTCGGGGCTCTCGCCTTCCTCGCGCATGAGGAGGGAATGGTCGGGGCTCTCCTCCAGCAGGCCCTCCAGGGAGTCAGAAGGCCGCCGCTGCTGCCCGCGGAGGTAGTCGTAGCAGGCGTTGGTGACGATGCGCAGGAGCCAGGCCCGGAACGACCCTCCCCGGTAGCCCCGGAGCGCCTGGAAGGCCTTGAGGAACGCCTCCTGGGCGACGTCGGCCGCGGCCTCCCCATCCCCCAGGATGCGGTAGGCCAGGTTGTAAGCCATCCCCTGATAGGCCAGGATCAACTGGTTGAAGGCCTGCACGTCGCCCCGCTGGGCGGCGGCAATCAGGGCTTGTGGGTCCATCCGATGCCCCGCTTCCCCAATTTGACGAAACCGTCATCTTCGGCTATACTTGGGCCCGGGAAAGGGACGGAAGCACGGAAAAGGGCTTCCATCCCGGGCCGAAGTGGCGGAACGGGCAGACGCGACGGTCTCAAAAACCGTTGAGGGCTGACCTCATGTGGGTTCGAGTCCCACCTTCGGCATCGTGGAACATTATACCAGGTTTTGCCAAATAGTCTAGGGGGCAGGGAACAAAAGCCACGCTCCGCGGGTATCAGGAGCATGCCCCCTCTCGTTTTGCAGGGCAGCCACTGGTTGCCTGACCCTATCACCCAGGGGAACTTGCAGGGAGACGACGGAACTCCATGGAAGGACATCCTCACCGAGGGGCTGTGCTGACCGGCATAGCCGGCCTCCTGGTTGGCCTGCTGGTTGGCCTGATCATCGGATGGTGGGTCTGGCCTGTGGAGTGGACGGCCACCAGCCTGAAGGACCTCAAGCCGGAGTACAAAGACGAATACATCGCCATGGTCAGCGCAGCCTACGCCCGGGATGGCGACCTGGAGCGGGCGGTGCACCGCCTGGAAAGCCTCCAGGCCGGGAACCCGGCCCAGTTGGTGGTGGCCCTGGCCGAACGGTACATCGCCGAGGGGCGGGATCTGGACGACATCCAGTGCCTTGCCGGGCTGGCGGAAGGGCTAGGGGTCCGGTCGCCCCAGGTCCTGGCCTACCTCGCCACGCCCACCCCCACGCCTACCTGGACCTCCACCCCCACGGCGACGCCCGTCCCCACCGCCACGCCCACCTGGACGCCCACGGCCACCCAGGGCGCACACCAATCGCCGCTGCCCACGCCGACGCCCCTCCCCTGGACGCCCACTCCGACGCCCCCCTGGGTGACGGCGACGCCCACCCTGGGGGCCAACGCCCCTACCTTCACCCCCACCCCCACGCGGACACCCTACGTCTACGCCACGCCCACGAGGACACCCTCGCCGCCCCCGGCGACGCCCTATTGGGACTACGTGGTGGTCTCGGACCGCATGTCCCTGGAGTGGCAGGGGATTGACACCTGCGCCAAGGTCTATGGCACGGTGCGGG
>JBMFPD010000333.1:0-3114 GCA_049969295.1 Anaerolineae bacterium
CCTCCTCGCCCCGACGGCCCTGCAGGATTGGATCCTGCGCCTCTACGGGCCGGAGGCCAGCGGCCAGGTGGACCCCGAGCAGATCCACAGCGGCACCTACGCCCAACTGAAGCGCCTCCTGACCGTGCCCCCCGAGCAGTGGACGGAGGAGGAGCGGGCCTTGGACGCGCGGATCCGGGAGGCTGACTGGCTCATCTTCGCCGCGCTGGACGTGGACACGGAACGCTACCCGGAGTCGGACGCCCTGCGCCAGTTCCTGAGGACGCGCACCGACTCGCTGCGGGGCAAGGCCATCGTGGTCATCGCCTTCAACGCCCCCTATTACCTGGACACCACGGAGATCAGCAAGCTGACGGCCTACTACGCGGCCTACAGCAAGGTGGACCCCTTTGTAGAGGTGGCCGTGCGGGCCCTCTTCAAGGAGTTCACCCCGGTCGGTGCGCCCCCGGTGAGCGTGGCCGGCATCAACTACGACCTCATCCAGCGCACCGAGCCGGACCCCGAGCAGTTGGTCCAGATCCGGGTGGTGAACGCGCCGCCTGCGGGGGGCACGCCGGGTGCTGTAGGCGTTAAAGTGGGTGACAAATTGGAACTGGCCACGAGCCCCATCCTGGACCGCAACGGACACCTGGTGCCCGATGGCACACCGGTGGAGTTCCGGCTCTTCTACCCGGCGGAGTCGCTGGAACTGCCGCGCATCTCAGCCACCACGAAGGACGGCGTGGCGCGCGCCACCGTGGTCCTGGAGCGGATCGGCCAGTTGGAGATCTCGCTCGTGAGCCGGCAGGGGGTGCGTTCCACCACGGTGGTGGTGACCATCCAGCAGGGCCAGCCGGCGGTCATTGAGACGGTGGAGCCCTCGCCCACCCCCACGCGCACGGAGACTCCGACGCCCCTGCCCACGGCCACGCCCACCCGGACGCCGCGGCCCACGGCCACGCCCACCCGGCCTCCCACGCCGACCCCAACTCCCGCACCGCGCGCCCCAGCCCAGGAAGGGGTACCCCCCAGTGGGTTCCTCCTCTCTCTGGGGGCAGCGGTCCTGGCGGGGGTGGCCGGTTTCGCCACCCAGGAGGGGCGCGGCCGCGGACGGGCCAGACAGGTGCGGTACGCCCTGTGGGGCGTGGTCCTGGCCACCCTGGGGTACATCCTCTGGGCCGTGGGGTGGCTGGACGCCTTCGGACCCCTCCGGCACCTGCCCAGGACGTGGCAGGCACCGGTGGTCAGCCTGCTCTTCGGCCTTTTGAGCCTGCTTTCCCTTTCGTGGGAACGGCGTCCCTGAGGGAGCGCCTGGGCCTCAGAAGAGGAACGACAAGGCGGAGGGGAAGAAGGTCAGCCCTGTGGCCAGGGCGAGGAGCAGGAGGGCTAGAGCCACCAGGGGCAGGTTGGCCCGCAGGGCGGAGGGCCAGGGCTCCGCGGCCCTGGCGGGGGTCCGGCGGCCTCTGGCCCTGGGTGGGGCTGCCTGGGGAGGCTTGCGGACTTCGGCCTCCTCCAGAAGGAGGCGGCGGAACTCGGTGATGCTCTCCGGCCGCTCGTGAGGGTGCATGGCCATGGCCCGCAGGATGGCCTCGGCCGTGCGGTCCGAAAGGTCAGGGTTGATCTCCCGGGGGTCCACCAGGGAGTTGGGGAAGAGGAAACGCTGTTTGGCATCGGCGGGGGGCTGTCCCGTGACCAGGTGGTAGAGGGTGGCCCCCAGGGCGTAGATGTCCGAGCGGACGTCGGTGTGGCCCGTGTCGCCCCCGTACTGCTCCAAGGGGGTGTACTGGACCGTGCCCCGGCCCTGCACCACGGTGATGGTGCGGCTGTCGTCGGGGACGAGGAGTTTCACGAGGCCGAAATCCACCAGTTTGATGAGGCCGCTGGGGGTGAGTTTGATGTTGGCCGGCTTGATATCCCGGTGGAGGACGGGCGGGTCCTGGCCGTGGAGGTATTCCAGGGCGTCGCACAACTGGCGGGCCCACTCCAGGACCGTCTCTTCGGGGAGGAACTCGCCCCTGCGTCGCGCCTCGTTGGCAATCTCGCGCAGGTCCTTGCCGGGGACGAAGTCCATGACCAGGTACTCCCGTCCCCCCTCGGAGAAGTAGTCGGAGACCTTGGGGAGGTTGGGGTGGTCCAGGCGGGCCAGGGTGCTGGCTTCCCGGTAGAACTGCTCCCGGGCCTGCTCCACCAAGGAGGGCGGGCCACCGAGGTCGGGGTTCACCTCCTTGACCGCGCACTGCCTCCCGGCCAGGGTGAGGTCCTCCGCCCGGTAGACGGCCCCCATGCCACCCTGGCCCACTTCTTCTATGATTTTGTAGCGCGACCGGAGCACCGTTCCCGGCGGGAGCGGCTCGTGCATGGGGCTTCTCCTCCAGAACAAACCTTCGGCGCAGTGGGGGGCGGTGCTGGAGAAACTATAACGTAAGACGGGCATCCTGTCAAGGGGGACAAGAGGATGTACGAGCGGGAATCGGCCATGTTGATCCTCCAGGGGGGGCAGGGTGAGACCCAGTCCTGGAGCCTGGACCGTCCGCGCATGGTCATCGGGCGCGACCCTGCCTGCGACATCGTGTTGCCGGACCGCCTGGTCTCCCGGCGGCACGCCTTAGTGGAGCGTGGCCCCGACGGTTACACCATCCAGGACCTGGAGAGCAAGAACGGGACGTACCTGAACGGCCTCCCCGTGACGGGGCCGACGCGCCTCCAGGATGGCGACGAAATCCAGATCGCCCTGCGCTTTCGGCTGGCCTTCGTGGACGCCGGGGCCACGGCCCCCCTGGGCTTTGCCCCGACGGAGCGGAGAGAGCGCGCCTTGCGCCTGGACGTCTCCGGGCGCCGCGTCTGGGTGCGGGGGCGGGAACTGGTCCCGCCTCTCTCCCCGCCCCAGTTCCGGCTCCTGGAACTCCTCTATCGGGAGGCCGGGCGCGTGGTGGACCGCGAGCGCGTGGTGGCGGCCGTCTGGGAAGGGGAATCGGAAGCCGGCATCTCGGAGCAGGCCATTGACGCTCTGGTGCGCCGCCTGCGGGAGCGCCTGGCCGAGGTGGACCCGGACCACCGGTACATCGTCACCGTGCGCGGGCACGGCTTCCGGCTGGAGGAGCCGCAGGAGTAGAACGGCCCTCTCCCTATCCCCCC
>JBMFPD010000334.1:0-3107 GCA_049969295.1 Anaerolineae bacterium
CGCTCCGGGGGCACCTCGCACAGGGCCAGCAGCACCCACAGGTGGTAAAGGAGGTCCGCCGCCTCCCGCACCACGGCGTCGGGCTGCCCTGCCTTGGCCGCCACGATGACCTCAATCGCCTCCTCGCCCACCTTTTTGACCACCTCATCCTCCCCCAGGGCGAAGAGGCGGCTGGTGTAGGACCCCTCCTGCGGGTTCTGCCGCCGGTCCTGAATGACCTGCCACAATTCTTCAAGGACTTGCCAGTCGTTCATCGCAACACCCTGTAGAAGCAGGACCGGTGGCCGGTGTGGCAGGCCACCCCTTCCTGGCGCACGCGCACCAGGAGCGCATCGCCGTCGCAATCCACGCGCAACTCGCAGATGTGCTGGACGTGGCCGCTGGTGGCCCCCTTGTGCCAGAGCGCCTGCCGCGAGCGGCTCCAGAAGTGGGTCTCTCCGGTCTGGAGACTCAGCCGCAGGGATTCGGCGTTCATGTAGGCAAGCATCAGCACCTCCCCTGTCTCGGCATCCTGGACGACCGCGGGGACCAGGCCCCGCTCGTCCCAGCGGATGGCTGTCCAGTCCACCTGTTCCTCGCTCATGGCGTCCACCTCACCCGCACGTTGCGCTCGGCCAGGTAAGCCTTCACCTGGCGGATGGAGAGTTCCCGGTAGTGGAAGAGGGAAGCGGCCAGCGCGGCGTCGGCCCCGCCTTCCGTCAGGGCCTGGTAGAAATGCTCCAGGCATCCTGCCCCGCCCGAGGCGATGACCGGCACGGGTACAGCCTGGGCCACGGCCCACAGGAGGGGCAGGTCGTACCCCTGGCGGGTGCCGTCCGTGTCCATGCTGGTGAGGAGGATCTCCCCTGCACCCAGGTCCACGGCCTGGCGCGCCCAGGCCACGGCGTCCATGCCCGTGGGGGTGCGGCCGCCGTGGGTGTAGACCTCCCAGCCGGAGGGGGTGCGGGCCCCGCCTTTGGCGTCGATCGCCACCACAATGCACTGGCTGCCGAAGCGACGGGCCCCTTCCTCAATGAGGCGGGGGTTCTGGACCGCCGCCGTGTTGACGGAGACCTTGTCGGCTCCGGCGCGGAGCATTTCCTCAATGTCTGCCACGGTGCGAAGGCCGCCCCCCACGGTGAAGGGGATGAAGACCTGCTCCGCCGTCCGTTCCACCACAGCGCGCAGGATGGCCCGCCGCTCGTGAGAGGCGGTGATGTCCAGGAAGACCAGTTCGTCGGCTCCTTCCTCGTCGTAGAACCGGGCGCTTTCCACCGGGTCGCCGGCATCCCGCAGGTCCACGAAGCGGATGCCCTTGACCACCCGCCCGTCCTTCACGTCCAGACAGGGGATGATGCGCTTGGCTAGCATGCCTTCTTCTCCTCCGCTCGTCCCGCCGTGCCCCGGCGGACCAGGTCCAGCACGTCCAGCAGGCGGAGCGTGCCGGTGTAGAGGGCGCGGCCGATGACCATGCCCGCAACCCCCCAGGGCTCCAGGCGGCACAGGGCCCGCACGTCTTCCAGGGTGGCGATGCCCCCCGAGGCCAGCACCCGCAGCCCCGTCTCCCGGGCCATCTCCTCGGTGGCTGCCAGGTTGGGACCGCCGCCGGTGCCATCCCGGGAGATGTCGGTGTAGAGGCACCAGCGAAGGCCCAGGTCCCGCAGGTGTTGCCCAAAGGCCACGTCCCGCCACGCCGTCTGCTGGGTCCAGCCGTGCACGGCGACGCGCCGATCGCGGGCATCCACGGCCACGGCGACCCGCTCCGCCCCGAACCGGCGGACCGCCTCTGCCACCGCCCCAGGGTCTCGGACGGCCAGGGTCCCCAGGACGACGCGTGCCACGCCCCACTCCAGCGCCCGGGCCACCGCCTCCAGGGAGCGGAGGCCGCCGCCCACCTGCACCTGGACCGGCACCGACCGCACCAGACGGGCGATGACCGCCTCGTTGGGGGAACCCTCCCCCAGTGCGCCGTCCAGGTTGACCACGTGGAGCCACTCTGCGCCCTCCGCGGCCCAGCGCTCGGCCACGGCCAGGGGGTCGTCGGAGAAAACGGTCTCCCGGTCAAACCGTCCCTGCTCCAGGCGCACACACCGTCCCTTCCGCAGGTCAATGGCCGGCAGGACGATCATGGCCTCCCCTCCACCAGGGCGATGAAGTTGCCGAGCACCCGCAGGCCAGCCGCCTGGCTCTTCTCCGGGTGGAACTGGATGCCGTAGAGCCGCCCCCGGCCCACCGCTGAGGGGTAGCGGATGCCGTACTCGGTCTCGGCCAGGACCACCGACCGGTCGGCCGGTGCGACGTAGTAGGAGTGGGCGAAGTAAACCCAGTCCCCCGGCTGGATGCCGGCGAGGAGCGGGTCCTCTCGGGCTGGGAAGACCTGGTTCCAGCCGATCTGGGGCACCCGCACAGGTCCGGCGAAGCGCCGCACCCGCCCAGGGAGGAGGCCCAGGCCCCTGTGGTGGCCCATCTCCTCGCTTTCCTCAAAGAGGACCTGCATCCCCACGCAGATGCCCAGGAAGGGCTTGCCCGCGGCCACCGCCTCCCGGAGGGGCGCGACGAGGTCCAGGGCCTGGAGTTTGGCCATGGCGTCGCCGAAAGCCGCCACCCCCGGCAGGACCAGGCCGTCGGCCCGCTCCAGGGCCCGGCCGTCGCTGGCCATCACCGCCTCCGCCCCTAGGTGCTGGAAGGCCTTGAAGACGCTGCGGATGTTGCCGATCCCATAGTCCACGATGGCGATCACGACCGCTCCACCTCCACGGACCCCTTGGTGCTGGGGGGCTCGCTGCCCAGGCGCGGGTCGGGGCGCGTGGCCATGTCCAGGGCGCGGCCCACGGCTTTGAAGAGGGCCTCGGCCATGTGGTGGTCGTTGCGGCCGTAGAGGACCTCGGCATGGAGGCAGAGACCTGCGTTTGCCGCCAGGCTCTCCAGGAAATGCCACACGAGGTCCGTCCCCAGGCTGCCCACGCGCTCCCCGCCGAACTCGCCCCGGCACACGGCGTAGGGCCGGCCGCTCAGGTCCACCACGGCCCGGGCCAGGGCTTCGTCCATGGGTACTAGGGCGTGGCCCATGCGGACGATGCCGCGCCCCTCCCCCACGGCCTCCCGCAAGGCCATCCCCAGGCAGATGG
>JBMFPD010000335.1:0-3104 GCA_049969295.1 Anaerolineae bacterium
TCTCGGAGATGTTCGTCAGCGTCGGCCAGTCCGTAGCCAAGGGGACGCGCATCGGCTCGGTCGGCTCCACCGGCAACTCCACTGGACCGCACCTGCACTTTGAGATCCGCTACCACGACGTGCAGCGCAACCCGATGGGGTTCCTGCCGTGAGGGGAGCGCGCGGCTCCCCTCACACGTTGGCTTTGGTGCGCTCGGCCTCCAGGATCATCTCCCGCACGGCCTCCAGAGGGCGCGGGCCCAGGTCCTCTCCTGTGCGCAGGCGCAGGGCGACGGCTCCCTGCTCTACCTCCCTGTCCCCCACGATCAGCATGTAGGGGACCTTCTGCAGTTGGGCCTCGCGGACCTTGGCCGCCATCCGTTCGCCGGAGTCGTCCACCTCCACCCGCAGGCCCGCCTCGGCGAGGTACTGCTTTACCTTCCAGGCGTAGTCGTTGTGGCGGTCGGCGATGGGGATGACCACGGCCTGCACCGGCGCCAGCCACACCGGGAACGCGCCGGCGTAATGCTCAATGAGGATGCCGAAGAACCGCTCCATGGAGCCGAGGAGGGCGCGGTGCACCATGTAGGGGCGGTATTCCCGGCCATCCTGGCCGACGTAGGTGACGTCAAAGCGCTCCGGCAGGTTGAAGTCGAACTGCACCGTGGTCAACTGCCACTTGCGCCCCAGGACGTCCCGCACGTGGATGTCGATCTTGGGCCCGTAGAAGACGGCCTCGCCCTCCATGCGGGTGTGGGGCAGGTTGCGGCGCTCCAATGCGTGCACCAGGGACGCTTCCGCCTCTTCCCACATGGCATCGCTGCCGATGTACTTCTCCTTGTGGGCCGGGTCCCGCACGGAGAGGGCCACCTCATACTCCGAAAAGCCGAACGCCCTCAGGAGGTGGAAGGTCAGGTCCAGGCAGCGGAGCACTTCGTCCTCAATCTGGTCCGGGCGACAGAAGATGTGCGCGTCGTCCTGGGTGAAGCCCCGCACCCGCAGGAGGCCGTGGAGGACGCCGGACCGTTCGTAACGGTAGACCGTGCCCAGTTCGGCCCAGCGCAGGGGCAGTTCCCGGTAACTGCGCACCCGGCTCTTGTAGATCATGATGTGGAAGGGGCAGTTCATGGGCTTGAGGAAGTATTCCTGGCCCTCAATGTCCAGGGGCGAGTACATGTTCTCGCGGTAGAAGTCCAGGTGGCCGCTGGTCTGCCACAGCCAGGCGCGCCCGATGTGGGGGGTGAAGACCAGTTCGTACCCCCACTTGAGGTGTTCCTGCCGCCAGAACTCCTCAATCTTGTAGCGGATCATGCCGCCGCGGGGGTGCCACAGAGTCAGCCCGGCCCCCAGGTCCGGGTGCTGGCTGTAGAGGTCCAGCTGCCGTCCCAGGCGGCGGTGGTCGCGGCGCTCCAACTCCTCCAGTTTGTGGAGGTAGGCTTCCAGTTCCTCGCGGGTGGGCCAGGCTGTCCCGTAGATGCGCTGGAGCATGGGGTTGCGCTCGTCGCCCAGCCAGTAGGCCCCGGCCACCCGCAGGAGTTTCACCCCATCGGGGTTGATCTGCGCTGTGTTCTCCAGGTGGGGGCCCCGGCAGAGGTCGGTGAAGGTGTCGTGGGTGTAGATGGAGAGGCGCTCGGCAGGGGCAGCGGCCGCGTCCCCGTGTTCGTCCACCTCGCCCGAGGCCAGGCGTTCGATCTGCTGCAGTTTGTAGGGTTGGTCGGCGAAGATCTTGCGGGCCTCCTCCACCGACACGAACCGCTGCTGGAAAGGATGCGCGCCGGCGATGATCTCCCGCATGCGCCGCTCAATCACCTCCAGGTCCTCCGGGGTGAGGGGGCGAGGGAGGTCAAAGTCGTAGTAGAAGCCGTCCTCAATGGGGGGGCCGAAGGCCAGTTTCCCCTCCGGGAAAAGGTCCAGCACCGCCTGCGCCATGACGTGGGCAACCGAATGCCGCAATCGCTCCAGGTCCGGTCGTTCGTGCTCTGCCACGGGTTCTCCTCCTTAATGTGCTCTCCAGTACCTTGGGGCGGCACGCCAGGGCCGCCCGGTAGGGGCGACGTGCATCGCCCCGCCAACCACGCCCCTTTCCTGATCATGGAGAGGGGCTGGTGGATCCCCCTGGGATAGAAAAAGCCTCTCACCCTTTGGGGCGAGAGGCTTTCCCGCGGTTCCACCCAAGTTCGGCACGAAGGCTCCATGAGGGGCCTTCTTGCCCTCGTTGCTGCCTGTAACGGGACACCCCGTGGTGCCTTACTCAGGGGACCCTTTTCCGGCACCCGCTCCCAGGGGGTTTTCCGCCGGTTCCCGCCGGGATGGCTTCCAGTCCACGGCCATCCCTCCCTGGGGCGTTGCCCCGGCGTACTCGTCCTGGTCCACGCTTTGCGCGTCTCTCCTGGCCAGTGGGCGGTATAGGACTTGAACCTATGGCCTCCACGATGTCAACGTGGCGCTCTGGCCAACTGAGCTAACCGCCCTGGTCTAGGAAGATTATACCACACCTTGTCGGAATTGCCAAATAGCGCCGTGCCTGTTGCCAGGGCAGTCTCGTTTTTACGAGAGGGAAGGCTGCTCTGTATTCGTTGAGGCGTGAACAGGGCGAAAACACCCAGGGCACCTGGTCCTTGCAAACCTGTGCTGTGAATTCTCTATATACCCAGAGCATATTGTCGGTGGAGGATGAGGGCCACTGTGCGCAGCAAGACACGCCAGGCCAGGCCGGAAAAGGTCTTAGCTCGGTGGAATTCCAGCAAGAAGTACCCCTTGAGCTGAGAGGCGGTGGTTTCAATCCGGCGGCGCACGCGGTTGAAGGTGCGCCAGAAGGCGCGGGGCCACCGGCAGCCGCTGTTCCGCTTGGGCGGGATGAGGAGGTATTGGCCCCGTTCCTTCAAGCGTTCGACCAGTTCCTGAGACGAGAAACCTTTGTCAGCCAACTGCCAGCCAGGCACTTCGTGCTCCAGCATCCACTCGGCGATCTCTCGGTCGTCCGGATCGGCTGGCACCAGGCCAACCCGGAAGGGGAGACCCTCCATGGTGCAGAGCAAGGCCAGCTTGAAGCCGTAGTAAACCGCTTTGGTAGTGACCTGGGACCCTCGTCCAGCGGGGAAGGTGTCGTCCTCCCGAAACAGCCG
>JBMFPD010000336.1:0-3090 GCA_049969295.1 Anaerolineae bacterium
AGCCCCTCGGGCGCCCACGCCTGGTGGGTCCAGGTCCTGGATCTTGGAGAGGACCCGTTCCAGGGCATCCACGCCGACCCCCAGGGCGATGCTGGCTTCCTCCAGGGAGCAGGCCAGGAACCCCCTTTCGTCCAGGCTCTCCACCAGGAAGGTGGCCAGTGGTTCCTCCCCCGGTTCCAGCATGGGGCGCAACTGCCACATCAGGTAGTCGGAAAGGGAGGTGGGGGCCACGATGCGCAGGATAGGGTCGGACCATTCCTCATCCGAGGAGGGATCGCCCTCAGGCGCGGGGGGCGCTTCCCAGGGCAGGGGCTGCAGGTCGCCCATCAGGCGGTTGCAGCGGGCGCAGAAACGCTGTTCCTTTCCGGAGAGGACAGCCCCGCACCTGGGGCAGCGGGCGACTTCCTCCACTTCCAGTGCCGGGTTCTCGCTCAGTTCCTCGTCCAGGAGGGTCTCCAGTTCGGCGGAACCGTAGAGGAGGATTTTGTTGGCGATGACCAGTTGCGGCCCGATCTCCTGCCTGGGTTCCAGGCTGGGTCCCAGATGGAAGTCCACCGTTCCTCACCCGCAGCAAGAGGTTTGTGAGGCATGGTTCCTGACACCGGGGGCTGACTTTACTTATATTATAGCACAGATGAGGCAGGATTTCAAATGGCCGGTGGTGGGAAGCCAAGGCTGTCTCGTTTACAGAACTCTGACAGCCTTCTGGCACGACAAACCGTAGGGCACACCTCCTGGCGTGCCCTACAGTTTGGGCATATAGAATTCACAGCACGGGTTTGCAACCACGGCCACACGCCCTTGACGCGCGGCCGGCCCTGTGCTATCCTCTCCCCAGGATAGTTGTTCGCCCCTTCACAATCTGCACAAGGGAGGTGCAACCATGGCAGACGAACTGGGCATCCGCAAGGTGGGCGTCGTGGGGTGTGGCCTCATGGGCTCCGGCATCGCCGAGACGTGCGCCAGGGCCGGCTACGAGGTCGTCGTCCGGGAGGTGAACCAGGAACTGCTGGACAAGGGCTTCCAGAATATCCGCAAGTCGGTGGGCCGTGCGGTGGAGCGGGGGAAACTCTCCGCCGAGGACGCTGAGGCCCTCTTGGGCCGCCTGACCGGCACCACCTCGCTGGACGACCTGGCTCTCTGCGACCTGGCCATTGAGGCGGTCACGGAGAAGATGGAGGTGAAGAAGGAGGTCTTCGCCTACCTGGACCGCATCCTGCCACCCCATGCTATCATCGCCAGCAACACCTCGTCCCTCTGCATCACGGAGATGGCCTCGGTGACCCAGAGGCCCGCCCAGGTCCTGGGGATGCACTTCTTCAACCCTGTGCCCGTGATGCCGCTCCTGGAACTGGTGCGCACCATCCTCACCAGCGATGAGACGCTGGCCAGGGCGCGGGCCTTCGGCGAATCCTTGGGCAAGACCTGCATCGTGGCCAAGGACACGCCAGGCTTCATCGTGAACCTCCTCCTGGTCCCCTACCTGCTGGATGCCATCCGGGCGCTGGAGAACGGCGTGGCGTCCAAGGAAGACATTGACACAGGGATGAAATTGGGGTGCAACCACCCCATGGGCCCCCTGACCCTCCTGGACTTCGTGGGGCTGGACACCTGCTACTACATCGCCAACGTCATGTTTGAGGAGTTCAAGGACCCGCGCTACGCGCCCCCGCCCCTCCTGAAGCGCATGGTCCTGGCCGGGCACCTGGGCCGCAAGACCGGCAAGGGCTTCTACGATTACACGTAGGCGCAGACCTCACCCCCCAACCCCCTCCCTCTCCGCAAAACGGAGAGGGAGGGGGCCGCGGCCTGCGGCCCGGCACGCCGTGGGCGCGGCCTACCCCCGTTCCTGCCGCTCCCGCCTGAGGCGCGCCAGCAGCCTCTGGCTCCCCCTCGCCCCCTGGGGAAAGAGGTACTGGACCGGGGTGACCACCACCGGCCCAGCGGCCAGGTCCTGGAGCCGGCCCGTCAGGTCCGCCAGGGCCTCGTGGGGGACGAGGAGGACAACGCTCCACTGGGGCTGGGCGTGGAGCCCGAGGGGGAGAGGGACGAGGGAGAGGACCTGCACGCCGGTCCCCCGCAGGAGGGCCTTCAGTCGGTGGTGGGCTTCCTCGGCAGAACCGGCCGGGACATGGGCCGTCACCACGTGGTGGCGGCGTGCAGCCAGCGCGGCCTCCATCTGGTCCAACATGCGGCAGGCTACTTCCAGCACTCCCGGGCGCTCCAGGAGGGCCTGCCGGTTGCCGATGAAACAGGCCTGCGAGCGCAGGATAGTCCCCCCAGCGATCTCCTTCAGGCGGTTCTCCCGCAGGGTGGTGCGGGTGGCCGTCAGGTCGGCCACCAGATCGGCATACCCTAGCGCGGGCGCGGCCTCAATTGCACCGTGCCCCGGCACGATCTGGAACTGGACGATCTCGTGCTCGTAGAGGAAAGAGCGCACCAGGTTGGGGAACTTGGTGGCCACCCGCAGGTCCCGCCCATGCCGGGCGCGGAACTCCGGGGCCAGGTCAGCCAGGTCGGCGATGGAGTCCACATCCAGCCACCCCTCTGGGACGGCAAGCACCAGGTCGCAGTGGCCGAAGCCCAGCGCCTCGTGCAGGAGCAGGAGGCGCGCCCCCTCCTCCCCGCCCTCCATGACCAGGTCCAGCCCTGTGATGCCCAGGTCCGCTGTCCCCACAGCGACCTGGGTCACCACGTCCTCCGCCCGCTGGAAGAGGACCCGCACCTGGGGCAGCGCGGGCAGTTCGGCCTGGTATTGCCTCGGGTTGGCCTTGTCCACCCGGAGGCCGCAGGAGGCCAGGAACTGGAGCGTCCCTTCTTCCAACTGCCCCTTGCTGGGCAGAGCCAGCGTGACCACACCCTCTTCGCCCCGCGCGCTCACCTCCGTTCCCTCCTCTCCTCCCAAGCGGCCAGGACGGCCTGGCCCAGGTCCCAGAGGGGAACAGTCCTCTGGGTCCGCTCCTCCATATCCCGCAGGACAGCCGTCCCTTCGGTCCGTTCCCTGAGCCCCACGATGACCGCCAAGGGGATCCCCCGCCGGGCGGCCAGGCCCAGACTGGGGCCTATCCCCAGGTGCTCCTTGACCTGCAG
>JBMFPD010000337.1:0-3070 GCA_049969295.1 Anaerolineae bacterium
CGATGAAGAAGACCTCCGTCCCCGCTGGCACCCGTCCCAGGAAGAGGCGCACCATGTCCACCGAGTAGTGGGGGCCGGGGCGGTCCACGTCCAGGCGGGAGAGGGCGAAGGCCGGATGGGAGGCGATGGCCAGTTGCACCATCTGCAGGCGGTGGGCGATGGGGGTGATGGCCTGCCCCACTTTGTGGGGCGGCTCCCCTGCGGGGAGGAAAAGGACCTGGTCCAGGCCGGCCCCCTGCCGCGCCTCCTCGGCCATGATGAGGTGGCCCCAGTGGATGGGGTCAAAGGTCCCCCCCAGGAGGCCCACACGCCGGACGCCGGGGGCAAGCCCCTCCATCCCTGCTCCCGACAAGGCGCTCACTCCTCCCAGACCAGTTCCACATCCCCGATGAGGACGGTGTCGCCGGGCTGGACGCCGGCCTCCTCCAGGGCCTGGCGCACGCCCAGGGCCTCCAGGATGCGCTGGAACCGCAACACCGCCTCGGGCAGGTCCCAGTTGGTCATGCGGGCCACCCGCTCAATGCGGCGGCCCCGCACCCGCCACGCGCCGCCGTGGCGCGGGTCCCGCTCCACAGTGAACAGCTTCTCGTCCTCCGCGAAGTCGGGCCGGAAGACGACCTCCCGCACCTCCTTCGGGGCGGGTTTGGGCACCTGGCGCAGGATCGCCACGGCCCGCCGCAGGAGTTCCTGCACCCCCTCCCCCGTGGCGGCGGAGATGGGCAGGGGCTCCACGCCCCGCTCCCGCAGGGCATCCCGGACGCGGGGCCAGGCCTCCCGCGCCTGGGGCAGGTCCATCTTGTTGAAGGCCACCACCTGGGGCTTGGCCCCCAGTTCAGCATTGAAGAGGGCCAGTTCCGTGTTGATGTCCTCCCAGTCCTTCACCGGGTCCTCCGAGAGGGCCCCGTCCAGCAGATGGATGAGGACGCGGGTCCGCTCCACGTGGCGCAGGAAGGCGTGGCCCAGCCCCGCGCCCAGGTGTGCGCCCTCTATCAGGCCCGGGATGTCCGCCAGGACCATGTCCTGCCCATCCACCACGGCCACCCCTAGGTTCGGCTCCAGGGTGGTGAAGGGGTAGTCGGCGATCTTGGGCCTGGCCGCGGTGACGGCGGCCAGCAGGGTGGACTTGCCAGCGTTGGGCTTGCCCACGATGCCCACGTCGGCGATGAGTTTCAGTTCCAGGCGCAGCCAGCGCTCCTGGCCGGGCTCGCCCTTCTCGGCGATGCGAGGAGCCTGGTTGGTCGGGGTGGCGAAGGCGGCGTTCCCCCGGCCCCCCCTGCCCCCGGTGGCCACCAGGACCCGCTGGCCGGGCTCCGTGAGGTCGGCCAGGAGTTCGCCGGTCTCAGCGTCGTAGACGACGGTGCCCGGCGGCACAGGGATGAGGCAATCCTCCCCACGGCGACCGGTCTGGTTCTTGCCGCGGCCGTGGCCGCCCCGCCCAGCCTTGAAGTGCGACCGCTTCTTGAAGTGGATCAGGGTGTTCAGGTTCGGGTCCACCACCAGGTAGACGTCGCCACCTGGCCCTCCGTTCCCCCCGTTGGGGCCGCCGAAGGGGACGAACTTCTCGCGCCGGAAGGAGAGGCAGCCGTTGCCCCCATCGCCCCCTTTCACGTAGATCTTGGCTTCGTCCAAGAACATCCTCAGACCTCCCGGGGCGATTATACCACGGGGGCGGGGGCGCGGCAACGCGGGGGATGCGGCGGTTAAAAAGGGCTGGACGGCCCCGTGGCCAGGGCCGACCAGCCGAAGCAGGGGGGTTACGGGGTGGCATCTGGTGGCGGGGCCCGCCTCACCACCACGCGGGCCGTGAACGTGCCTTCCAGGGCTTTTCCGACCACGTTCACCCAGTCGCCCACAGCCAGGTCGTCAAAGCCGATCTCCTGGCAATCCCCGGCTTCGCAGGCGAAGAACCGGGTGGTTTCGTTGGTGACGATCACCACCTCCTGGCCTCCCAGGTCTCTGGCCGCGCCCGTGCCCCGACGGACCTTCACGGTGAAGGCGAGGTCCTCTCCCTTGATCTCCGTGATCTGGCCGAAGAGGGTGAAAGGCACTGGCCGCGGGGGCAGGACCACCACCCTGCAGGCGGCGAACCGGCCTCCGAGGAAGGTCCCCGTGACCTGCACCAGGTCGTCCACGCGCAGGTCGCCGAAGGTGATGGGCACCAGGCCGGCTTCGGGGTCGCGGCGGTAGAACTCCGTGTCCGCGGTGGTGAAGATCTCAACCTCGGCCGAGACCTGGGGCCGCGCCGGGCCGGTCCCCCGTTGCACCTTCATCTTGAAGGACGAGGTGTCGGCGTTGATCAGGGTGATCTTCCCCTGGGCCGTGAAGGGGATGGGCCTCGGCCGCTGCACCAGGACGCGCTGCGCCAGGAACTCATCCTGGCCGCCCTCCGTCTTCATCCGGCCCGAGACGACCACGGGATAGCCCAGGCAGCCGGCCAGGTCCGCAAACTGGATCTCCTCCAGCCCGCCTTCGGTCACGCGGTAGTACCTGGTGGCCTCGTTCACCTTCACCAGGAGGGCCTGGCCGATGTAGGGCCTGACCGGGGCATCGCCTCGGAGGACGTGGACGAGGATGGCCGATTCGGCCAGGCCCCGCAACTCGCCCTGGAGGGTGAAGGGGCGCCACACGGGGCGGCCTCGCTCCTCGCCCGCGGCGAAGGCCGGCACGCTGGACACCATCAGCAGGGCCACCACCAACAGGGTCAGAAACCAGGTTCTCTTGCTCATCGCACACTCCTTTCTTGACTCATCTCAGCGTTGGCTTGGATGCGAACTCGGCCTGCAGGTCTGCCGAATGATCCTCCAGAACCTTACGCGACCTCCTCAACGGCGTCTGGTCGGTGTGGGCCACGGCGAGTCCCACGCGCCTGGGGTCGGCGTGGGGGTGGGCGGAGGCCTCTTGGTGGGCAAGGCCGTGGGTGCGGGCGGCTTCGTGGGCGGCAGTGGGGTCGCGGTGGGCAGCGGCCTCTTGGTGGGCCTGGCCGTGGGCGTGGGTGTGGGCTCCTCCTGGGGCGGCGGCGTGGGCGTGGGCGGTGTGACCCAAGGCCGGGGCGTCCGGGTGGGCCTCCGGG
>JBMFPD010000338.1:0-3059 GCA_049969295.1 Anaerolineae bacterium
CCAGCAGGAACGCCGTGGGCCGGACGCGGATCGGGCCCGGGGTCGGCGTGGGGGCGCGAGGCGAGGGGATGGGGACGGGCGGCTGCGGTGTGGGCGTCCAGGTCGGCGGGGCCAGCGTGGCCGATGGCGCTGGAGGTTCGGGCGAGGGTTCCTGCGTGGCAGGCGGCGCAGGGACCGACGGCGCTGGCGTCGGCGTCTTCGTCGGTGGCGGAGAAGGCGCCGGCGTCCAGGTGGCCGTGGGGGGTGCTGTGGGCGATGGCGTCTTCGTCGGAGGCAGGGTTGGCGTGGGCGTGGAAGAGGGCACGGGCGTCCAGGTCGGTGGGACCGGCGTCCAGGTGGCCGTAAGGGACGCGGTAGGCGTCGGGGTCTTGGTAGGCGGCAGGGTCGGCGTGGGCGTGGGGGAAGGCACGGGCGTCCAGGTCGGTGGGACCGGCATCCAGGTGGCCGTGGGTGTGAGGGAGGGCGTGGGCGTCCACGTGGGCGACGCGGTCGGAGAGGGCGTGGAGGTCACCGTGGGCGTCGGCGTGGCGATGAGGCCGTAGGCCACCTGCAACTGGGGCCTCTCCATCCAGGCGCGGCGCTCGCTGGAGCCGAACAGGTACTCCGCCCACTCCGGGGCCGAACAGACCAGGAGCAACCCGTGGTTGCTCTCGGGCTCGCGCACCCATCCCCGCACCAGGTCCGTCACGTCCAGGGTCACCCAGCGGTAGACCTCGCTCACGGAGGCCACGGCCGCGGGCCTCGCCGCACGGTCCGCAGCCGAATCGGCACCGGGCACGCCCCACGCCACCCCCTGGGCCGCCTGGAGCCAAGTCGCCTCCTCGGCCCGCCACGGCCGCAGCAAGCGGTAAGCCTGCACCTCCATCCCCCCGCCAGCGACCCGCGCCACCGGCAGGAGGAGGAGGCGCGCCCCGATGATGTGGGTCCCCTCCGGTGGCAGGAAGCCCAGGTCAAAGCGGAGGAGGGCGCGGGAACGGCTGCGGCTTCCCTCGCACCCCACGGCGAGGGTCTGGTGGGCTCCGTAGTTGGACAGGGGCACGTTGACGTTCAAGTAGGTGTCGGCCACCCCAGCATATCCCTGCACCCCCTGCACCAGCACGGCGTCCCGCCTCTCCGAAAGGACAGGCGTGGGCGGGGCCGGGGTCGGTGTGTCCGAGGGCGTGGGGCTGGGGGTGGAGGTGGGCGTGGCGGTTGGGGTGGGTGTCGCAGACGGCGGAAGGGGGAGAGGGGTAGAGGTGTGCAGGGGAAGCGTCGGGGAGGGCCCCTGGAGGGTGGGGGTCGGGGTGCCTCCCCGGACATCAGGGGGTGGCGTGGCCCCCGGCGGCAGCGGCTCCCCCGGCCCGTGGGCGATCACCCGCACCCGGTGGATGAACTCATCCCCGTCCCCATTGCTGGAGAGGACAAAGTCGCCCCCCCCGGGCATCTGGCCGTTGAAATAGGCATCCCAAAGGACCCACGTGTGGGTGACCCAGGTGTCCCGTTCCCCCAGACTGAGCCCCTTCTGCAGGACTTCCGTCCGCAGGTTGCCCTGGGCGTCCACGTACTTCAGGGCAAGGGTGTCCGCCCTCTCTGCCGCGTAGTGGTTCAAGAAGATGACCTCCACCTCGTACCAGACGCCGTTCAGAGGGTCCTGGGCCAGGGGGGTGCGGCCGGCGTAGGGGAAGCGGTCCTCCACGTCAAAGGACATCTCGGTGTTGCCGGTGGCCTCGTCGGTGCGGCGGCACTGGCGGCCGTAGGGCTGGGCCTGGGCCTGCGGGGGGAGTTCCTCCCTCTTCACCAACACCGTCCTGTTGCCCGGGAGGTCCTCCAGCCGCCTCAGGCCCCGGTCCCAATCGCCGTACTCGCCAGAGCCGTAGCCGTTGTACAGGTCTTTGGGCAGTTCCGTATCCCGGAGGACGATCCAGACCTGGCTCGCCGTCTCCAGGCGCGTGCCCAGGTTCTCCTCTATGAACTGGGCCAGGCCCGGGACGTTGGGCAGGTGCCGGAGGAAGCCGTTCCCCCCGTCGGGGGCAGCCTGGACGTCTATGAAGTCCGGCCAGTGTGCGAGGCCGGCCAGGAGCGTCCAGTAAGCGAACTCGTCCAGGGGGTAGTAGAGTTTCGGCTCAAAGGCGATGAGGGTCTGGTCCCGGTAGGCGTCCACCAGGTCCATCATGCCCATGCCGGCGAGGGACTTGTAGCCGAACCACGCCCCGTCATCCGGCGCGAGGCCGTTCATCTTGATGCCCACGGGGGGCGTGCGGCTCACGGCGTAGTCCACGTACCGCTTGCGGGCCTGCCAGATGGCCGCCGCGGGCTGCAGGAAGATGGGCTTGTCGGGGAAGGCCTGGCGGTACCAGTCTATCGTCTTCAGGACGAACTCGTCGTACTCCTGGGGAGTGACGTATTGGGACAGGGCCTCGTCGTACTGTTTGCAGGCCTTGCTGACGATGGCCCGGGACTCGTCGTCAATCCCGTTGGCGATGAGGACCGCGCTCACCCGTGGGTCGCGGTTGTAGCGCTGCCCCAGGGCCAGGACCATGGCCCGGAAGGCCTCCTGGTAGGCCGGGTCGTCGTACATGGGGGCGGAGGTGGGCGTGCACCCGTCCGGCTCCAGGAGGTACCCCACGTAGCGGCCGCCCAGTTGCGGCCGGCCCAGGTTCTGGTACAGCCACTGGGGGGCATGGTCATAGTGGTTGTAGTCCCAGCCGGGAGCCCATGCGCTGTAGATGCCCACGACCAGGAGGACCGGCTTGGGGACCTCCTCCCCGGACCGGAGGCGCACCCGCTGCTGCGAGGCGGCCTGGAGGTAGGCATCCACCCGGCTCCAGTCAAAGACGCCTGGGGCCGGGTTCACCTGCTCCCAGAAGAAGCGGATGTGGCTCCCCACGGGGCCGTAGGCTGGGTTGACCGCCCGCCAGTCCGTGTTGCGACTGTCGTTCATGGCGTAGAGGATGGCCGGCGGCCGTGGCGGCGTGGGGCTGACCTCCACCCGGAGGGTGGGGGTGGCCTGCGGCGTCGGCAGGGGCCGCGCGGCCTCTGGAGAAGGGGTAGGCGACGGTGTTCCCGCGGGAGGGGGCGAG
>JBMFPD010000339.1:0-3048 GCA_049969295.1 Anaerolineae bacterium
ACCTTGTGGTCCCATGCCGCGAGGTGAACCTCACCCTACCCCCGCCGCCTGCGGCGGCACCCCCTTCCCTCCCCGATGCGGGGAGGGAAGGGGGTGGGGGGATGGGAGAGGTCGGTCTTCCCGTGTCCCCGACTCACCAACCCAAGATGCAACCGCAACCAGCGTTGCGCCACGGTAGCGCGAATCGCCCACTGGTGGTATAATAAAAGGTGGGGTGGAATTCCTCACCTTGGCCCGGATCCGGGCCAGGGATGTGGCCATCCATCTCCGCTCAGAAAGGCTGGAGCAGAGGCCGCTCTGGCGATCCGTGACGAGGGGGCTTTGGGATGTCTGGTCACTCCAAATGGTCAACGATCAAACGCAAGAAAGCGGCGGAAGACGCCAAGAGGGGGAAGCTCTTCACCAAACTGGGCCGGGAGATTGAGATCGCAGCCCGAGAAGGGCCCGATCCGGACGCCAACTTCCGCCTGCGCCTGGCGGTGGAGAAGGCCCGGGCCGCCAACATGCCCAAGGAAAACATTGAGCGGGCCATCCGGCGCGGTGCGGGCCTGGAAAAGGGCCTCGCCCTGGAGGAGATCGTCTTTGAAGGGTACGGGCCCCACGGCGTGGCCATGCTGGTGGAGACCCTCACCGACAACCGCAACCGCACCGTGGCGGAAGTGCGCCGCGCCTTCACCCGCGCTGGCGGCAGCCTGGGCGAGTCCGGGTGCGTGGCCTGGCAGTTTGAGACCAAGGGCTACCTCACCGTCCTCCTGAACGACCAGGACCCGGACAAGATCCTGGAACTGGCCATTGAGGCCGGCGCGGATGATGTGGAAGTCAGCGACAACCTGGTGGAGATCTACACCCTGCCCGAAGACTTCCAGTGGGTGCGGGACTTCATGGCCGCCCGTGGCATCCAGTTTGAGACCGCGGAACTGGCCAAGGTCCCCAAGACGCTGATCACCCTCGGCCCCAAAGAGACGCTCCAGAACTTGCACCTGATTGAGGCCCTGGAAGAACTGGACGACGTGCAGCGCGTCTACAGCAACTTGGACCTGACCGACGAGGTCCTGGCCCGAGTGGAAATGGAAGCCTGAGGGCAGGCGTGGACCATCCAGCACGGGGCACCCCGGTGAGGGTCGTGTCATGAGGGTCCTGGGGGTGGACCCAGGGACGGCCCGGGTGGGCTACGGAGTGGTGGAGGGCGAGGGTTCCTCCCTGCGGGCCGTGACCTATGGCCTGGTGACGACGTCCACGGGCACAGGCCTCCCGGAGCGCCTGCAGGAGATCTACCAGGCCCTCCGCGGCCTCCTGGCCGAGACTGCCCCCGAGGCCCTGGCTGCCGAGGAACTCTTCTTCAGCCGCAACGCCCGGACCGCCCTGGCTGTGGGACAGGCCCGGGGAGTGGTGCTCCTGGCGGCAGCGCACGCGGGGGTCCCTGTCTTTGAGTACACCCCCCTTCAGGTAAAGCAGGCTGTGGCGGGGTACGGGAAGGCTTCCAAGGAGCAAGTGCAGGAGATGGTGCGGGTGCTCCTGGGCCTGCCAGAGGCACCGAAGCCCGACGATGTCGCCGACGCCCTGGCCGTGGCCATCTGCCACCTGCACTCAGCCAGGATGGCTGCCCTTCTGGCCCAGGAGTGAAGGGCCTGACCGACGGAGAAGGCGGTTCGGGGCACGGTTGTAACCCCGTTGGGCAACGGCAGGAGGTCCTGCATTCGGCTGCAGGCTGGCATTGAGGATACGAAGGAGACCCAAGCCATGCCCTCCAAGCCCTCGCGGATCCTGATCGCGGAGGACGAGGCCCCGCTTCGTAGCCTCATCGCTTCCCTCCTCGCAGCCGAAGGGTTCCAGGTCCTGGAGGCCCAGGATGGGCAGGAAGCGCTGGACATCCTGCGGCGAGAGCCGATAGACCTCGCCATCCTGGACGTGATGATGCCCGGCTGCGATGGCTTTGAGGTTACGCGGTGGATCCGGGAGCGGTCCAACATGCCCGTCATCATCCTCACCGCGCTGGGGAACACCGACAGCATTGTGCACGGCTTCTCCTTGGGGGCCGACGATTACATCACCAAGCCCTTCACGTACAAGGAACTGCGCGCCCGCCTGGAGGCCATCCTGCGGCGGATGCGGTGGGCGGAGGAGCCAGCCCGCGAGCCCATTGTGAACCAGGGGGACATTACGCTGGACCCAGCCGCCCATCAGGCGACGGTGAAAGGGAAACTCGTCCACCTCACCCCCATTGAGACGGAACTGCTCCGCTACCTGATGCTGCACCCGGGTGAGACCATCTCCAAGGGCGACCTTTTCCGTGGGGTCTGGGGGTACGACTTCGTCGGCAGCGGCAACCTGGTGGAGGTGAGCATCCGCCGCCTCCGGGAGAAGATTGAGGAGGACCCCTCCTGTCCCCAGTACATCCGGACCATGCGGGGCGCGGGGTACAAGTTCGTGCCCACCGCCCATTCTCCCTCCCAGAAGCGCAAGGACTGAGGATCCGGCGATGCTGGCCTACCTGAGGGGCATCCTGGCGGAGAAGCAGGCGGGTTCGGTGGTGGTGGAGGTCGGGGGGCTGGGGTTCCGCGTCTTCGTGCCGGCCTCGTCGCTCTCCTTCCTGGGCGATCCGGGATCCCCTGTGGAACTCCACACCCACCTTCACGTGCGGGAGAACGAACTCTCCCTCTACGGCTTCCTCACAGAGGGGGAACTGGCCCTCTTTGAGGCGCTCCTGAGCGTCTCCGGTATCGGGCCGAAAGCGGCCCTGGCCCTCCTCTCCCACCTCTCCGTGGAGGAACTCAGCCGCGCCATCGCCCAGGAGCAGGTGGAGGTCCTCTCGTCTGTGCCCGGCGTGGGTGTCAAGACGGCCCGGAAGGTCATCCTGGAACTGCGGGACAAGGTGGCCCGTGCCGCGGGGGTGCAGGCCCTCTCCCCGGAACTGGCCCGTGCCGACGCCGAGGCCCTGGCCGCCCTCGTCAGCCTGGGCTACAGCGTGGTGGAGGCCCAGCGGGCTCTCCAGACCGTCCCGCCGGACGTCCTGGACGTGGCCGAGCGCCTCCGTCTGGCGTTGCAATC